>JBAYRG010000262.1:0-4676 GCA_041676805.1 Proteiniphilum sp. | reverse complement strand
TTAAAACTTGGGAGTTGAAATGTCTTTATTCTTTACTCTTTGTTCTTTACTCTTAATTAATTCATATCCTCAAAACTCCTTTTTGTTTCCCAAAAGCACGCCACCGGCTTATGGGAAGATTATCCGCAGGTGATGACGAAGGTGTGTCATTGCTGTTCACTATATGATCAATATAGGCTGCGATGATGGCCATATCTTCAATCTCATTGTCGTTTCCGGCACTTTCCTGCAACTTCTTGCTGTTGTCTTCGATAAAATGAGTGGTATAATTTCCCTTTACGAAATCACGGGTATCCATGATACGGCGAAGGTAATCGATATTGGTCTTTACCCCCGTGATCTTGTATTCGTACAGCACACGCCGCATTCGCTCCAACGCATAGACGCGACTGGTGGCCCAGACGATCAGTTTGCCGAGCATCGAGTCGTAATAGACCGGAATTTCGTAGCCGTCATAAATAAAACTATCCACCCTTACACCTATCCCTTCGGGTGTCTGGATATGGCGAATGGTACCGGGTGACGGGGCGAAGTTGTTATCGGGATCCTCGGCACATATGCGGCACTCGATAGCGTGTCCACGCTGGTGTAGTTGTTTCTGACGCAAGCGCAGCCTCTTGCCGTTGGCTATATGTATCTGTTCTTTCACGAGGTCCACACCCAGCACCTCCTCGGTGATGGGATGCTCCACCTGCAGGCGGGTATTCATCTCCAGAAAATAGAAGTTCATCTCCCCGTCTACCAGAAATTCAATGGTGCCGGCTCCCACGTAACCGATGGACTTGGCAGCCTTCACAGCGATGGCGCCCATCGCCAGGCGGGTTTTATCATCAATAAAGGGAGACGGACTTTCCTCCACGATCTTTTGGTGGCGCCGCTGTACCGAACATTCCCGGTCGAACAGGTGTATCACATTCCCATGTACATCGCCCAAAAACTGTATCTCTATATGATGAGGCGATTCGATATATTTCTCGATATAGACCGAGTCGTTCCCAAACGACGCCCTTGCCTCAGATTTAGCGGAGTCATACGCTGCCTGCAGCTGCTTCTCTTCGTATACCAAGCGCATTCCTTTTCCGCCGCCGCCCGCGGTTGCTTTGATAATAACCGGAAACCCTATCTTACGGCAGACACGGAACAGGTCTCTCGGTTTCAGGTCTGACGATGTGCCGGGAACAACAGGTACTTTGGCTTTTATCATCTGTCGCCGGGCAGATATCTTATCACCCATCGATTCGATGCTCTCTGCCGAGGGACCGATGAAGACGATACCTTCTTCTTTACAGCGACGCGCAAAAGCGGCATTTTCACTCAGGAAGCCGTAACCGGGATGGATAGCATCCGCCTTGAACTGTTTCGCCGCTTTGATGATCTTATCGGCATTGAGGTAGCTCTCCTGTGAAGAGGCCAGGCCGATAGATACCGCCTCATCGGCATAAGAGACATGTCTTGAAGTGCGGTCTGCCTCCGAATATACGGCCACGGTACGAATACCCATCTCCTTACATGTGCGCATCACACGTACGGCAATTTCGCCCCGGTTTGCAATTAAAATCTTTTGTATCATCAATATAAAAATGGAGTTTTACATTATACACCTATTCCAATCTTCCAAAATGGGTATAATTCAAACAAACTTATTATGATATTTGTTTTCAAACTTCCATCTCTAATTCTTTTTTCAGGTCGAAATCATCGTCATGAAGATGCACCATTTGGAGATTTTTTTCGTAGTTGGTCGATTTTTTGGAAAAGAAATCGTGTTGTGTCGTTTCACTGAATTGATTTTTATGTAATTTGGATAATATAGGATGCACCCTTGAAAAACTCAAACAAGTTTGGTTTTTCTCTCAGCTTTTCACTATATTTGTCGCAATTGATTTAAACAGATTTAGAATGGCAACACGAGAAGAATATATAAGATTGCTGCGCAACTTTGTTTCAGAGTATGGTGCAGAGTATGGAATTTCTCGTATTGGGATTTTCGGTTCGGTAGCTCGTGACCAACAGACAGAAGGTAGCGATGTAGACGTTCTGATAGAGGCTCCCGTATTAGACTTGTTATCGCTCATAAGTATAAAACATCGTTTGGAAGAGATATTAGGTTCTCCGGTTGATGTGGTGCGTAAAACTGAATATATGCCCTTACAATTCAGGAGTCGGATTGAAAAGGAGGTGATCTATGTATGATTGGGAACTGATCATAAATGGGTTGTACAATATCGAAAAGTCGCTGTTACATATTCTCGACCGTACTTCGTGGATTGAAACCGTTGATGATTTCCTTAAAACCCCTTCCGGAGTAGATGCACTCGACATTACTGCGATAAGGCTTATGGCTGTGGGTGAAGAGATCAAGAAAATCGAGAGACGCAGTGAAGGTGAATTACTGTCCCAATATCCTGAAATGGAATGGAAAAATATTATGGGATTTCGTGATTTTATCGCCCATGCTTATTTTCATATTGATGCAGCAGTTGTTTTTGATACCTTACGGAATAATATTCATCCGCTACTCTCAACCGTACAGAAAATGATTGTCGATCTGGAAGAGCAGAAGTATGAAAGAAAATAGAATAGTGGTACTGTTTACTGGTTTCTGCTCTGGAGGTATCTGATTAAAGCTTCGCTTTTCTCTTTTTCCAATTTCAATTGTTCTATATCCAGCAGGAGGGAAGAGAGTTCGAAAGAGTCGCTGATTCCTTTTTTGGCGGCATCGGTCATTGCCAATGTGATGGTACGGGTACCTATAAATTGGATGGAGACCGGCTGATTGCGGAAGGTATAGATAAATCCGGCAACTCCGTTTTCACTGTTTCCACTGTATCGGACAATTTCATAGGCTTTGTCCAGCGTATTGAATCGATAATTCAACCCGTCGGAAGTGACCGGCAGTGTCTCCGCAAAATTTCCATCGGGAGTGGTTACTTTGATTTTACTGTGCCTGGTAGTGCTTCCGGAGAGAATACTTTCGATAAAGAGTATTCCTTTTTCTCGTACACCTGAGCGGAGGCCGCTTCGGCTTAAAGATGACTGATGCGGGTATGCCTTGGGATAATACTCCCCGAATTCCTGATACCGTTCATCGCGTACATAATCGAACCGGGTAAGCATGTCATTGAGTTCCACATATTTTTCACGAAGCATTGAGTCGCAATAGACAATATTCCGCCTATTTTCCGCCATGCGTATCTCCTGCATAAGCGTAAATCCGGCGTTGATCTCATCAAAAGATTTAGGAAAAAGTATTTTGATGCTGTCTATCTTCAACTTGGCCAGTGAATAGTTTCCCTCCTGATACGCTTTCCCGGCTTGGGAAAGATAATCTTTTGCTCCTCTGTTTTTTCCCGAGCAGGAAAAGAGGAGAAGCGCAGAAAGGAAGAACACGGTGGCTTGAAAAGAAAAACGCATCTCAATAATAGTATTTTATAAGCACGGAAGATTATCTTTCGCCTTTGTTTACCTTTGCAAAATTACAAATATATTCTCATCAAAAGCTGTTATAAAGCACAATTATTGTAATTTTGCAATTCGTAACAGATAAAGGACTGTGATGTAGTTACTTCGGAAGTCCGTAAAGCAATATATATGATTGAGATATCGCAGGAAGAGATACAGGCACATTTAGACAAGAAGATTTTCAGGTTAATTTCAGAAACAGCCGATGAGATGGGAGTGGCATGCTACCTGATCGGAGGTTATGTGCGTGACTTCTTCCTATACCGCCCGTCGAAAGATATCGATGTGGTGGCTGTCGGTCAGGGGATAGAGCTGGCAAAAGCGGTAGCAGAGAAATTGGGGAAGAAAAGCAGGATTTCCGTTTTCAAAAACTTTGGTACGGCACAGATAAAATACAAAGAGTATGAGATCGAATTTGTGGGTGCCCGGAAAGAGTCTTACCGGCTGGATTCCCGTAAGCCCATTGTGGAGGATGGCACTTTGGAAGATGACCAACGGCGGCGCGACTTCACCATCAACGCAATGGCTTTCTGCTTGAATGGGGAACGATATGGGGAGTTGCTGGATCCCTTTCACGGGATCCGGGATCTGGAAGAACTGATTATCCGCACTCCTCTCGACCCGGATATCACCTTCAGCGACGATCCCCTTCGGATGATGCGTGCCATCAGGTTTGCCTCCCAACTCGGGTTTGATATCTATCCCGACACCTTTGATGCCATCGGCCGGAACAAGGAACGCATCAGTATTCTCTCGATGGAGCGGGTGACCGATGAACTGAACAAAATCATTCTCTCCCCCAAGCCATCCGTCGGATTCATCCTATTGGAGAAAATCGGGCTTCTCGATATTATTTTTCCGAAGTTAACAGCCCTGAAAGGAGCTGAAACAAAAGACGGGGTAGGGCACAAGGATAATTTTTACCATACGCTCATTGTGCTGGACAATATTTCACGACAGACAGACAACCTCTGGCTGCGCTGGTCGGCCCTTCTTCACGACATCGCCAAACCCGTCACCAAAAGATGGGATCCCAAACTGGGGTGGACTTTCCATAATCACAATTATATAGGTGAGAAGATGGTGCCGAGGATCTTCCGGAGAATGAAATTGCCACAGAACGAAAAGATGAAGTATGTCCAGAAGATGGTCTCACTCCATATGCGTCCCATGCAACTGGTGGAGGAGGAGGTGACCGATTCGGCGGTGCGTCG
>JBAYRG010000261.1:0-4680 GCA_041676805.1 Proteiniphilum sp. | reverse complement strand
TGGTTTCACGTTTTTGGTAATGGGTACCCACAAGTCGTTGGGAGTACTGATGTAGGTGCTTTGCAGCAGGTGTAGGTATTGGCTCATCTTCCCGTATGATGCTTTCAGCGAGAGCTCTTCCGACAGTAAGTAACGAGCCGAAAGGCGGGGTTGTAAATTCAGATAACGTTCTCCCTGCACGAAAAATCCCGAGAAGTGGATGCCGGCGTTTACTTTCACCCGCCTGCCAAGATCCATTTCGTCTTCGGCATAGAGAGATAGTTCCGACACCCTGACCCGGTTGTCAGCATAGGTGATCGTATCGTTTTTTATCCTTTCACCCTCTTTGTCTTGCCGGAAGATGCGGCTTTCCTCCGGAATGAAATAATGTTGCAGGAACGCTGTCCCGAAGCGGATCAGGTGATTATTGGCGTATGCATAATCGAAGTCGAGTCGATAACCCATATCGGTGATGCCCGACCGGTAGATCGGGTTAGAAAACTGGGAGTTGGTTTCGATTTTTTCTTCAGTATCGTTATAATCCTTAGAGGTGTAGCTCTCCATATTCTCATGAGAGTATGAAATATCCGACTTATAGCGGTTATAGACCAGCGTGGCATTGGAAAAGAGTTTGCTGTTGACGGCATAGGCCCAGTTCAACGAGGCCATCCTGTTTCCCCAGCCGATATCTATATTCGATGTTTCCTCAGTTTTACTTTTATAATGATATTGAATCTTTCCATTAGGATTATTCGGATTGTAAGAATGAGTAGGATAGTCATTCTTGTATCGGCTGATCCTGTTTTCATCGAAAAACAGCTTGTCTTTCCCGTCGTACAGACTCAGATAGAACCGGCTTCTATCTGAGAATTTATGATTGATCTTTGCGTTGAAGTCATAGAAATAATAACTGAAATCCACCTCTTTGTAGCTATCCGGACTTTTCCTTTTCGACCTTTGGTTGTTATAATGCAATACGGGATGGGCGATCAGGTCGGGATAGGTACGCCGGAACGAGAGTGAGAACGAGGTCTTATCTTTGATGACGGGCCCTTGCAGGTTCAAACGGGAGGAGAGGATTCCGATCGATGCTGTCCCTGAGAATTTTTTCATGTCGCCGTTGTTCATCCGCATATCTACTACCGACGATAACCGTCCTCCATACCGTGCGGGAAAACTACCCTTATAGAAATTCATGATTTTCACTGCCTCAGGGTTGAAGGTGGAAAAGAGCCCCAGCAGGTGATGAACGTGATAGAGGGGATTCCCATCCACAAGATAGAGGTTCTCGTCGGCATTCCCGCCACGGACATAGAGTCCGGCCATACCGTCGTTTCCTACCGCCACACCGGGCATTTGCTGTAATGCCTTGATTACGTCGCTTTCTCCCAGCAACGCAGGAATTTCTTTCAGAGTGGAGGAGCTAAGGCTTATCTTCCCTGTCTCAGCATGGAACAGAAGATCGTTCCGGTTCCCCTCCACCACCACTTCTTCCAGTAGTGGAGAGGATTGCAGGAAGAAATGGATCACTGTATCCCGCATGACTGTAATTGAATGGATTTTTGTAGCGTATCCCACGTAACTTAGTCGGAGTGTTATCTCGCCGGGCGGGATGGAGAGGCTGTAAAATCCGAAATTGTTGCTGACGGCGCCCCGTCCCGACATCTGGTCATAGATATTGACGGCGATCAGCGACTCGTGTGATTCCCGGTCGTAGATAAATCCACTGATGGTAATCTCTTTCGGCCGTTTTTTCAGGATGATATATCTCCCCTGCACCATGGGTTGGATATCGGTTCTATTGAAAAGAACATCCAGCACTCTTTCGAGTGACCCGTCCACGATCTTTATCGTGACTGGAGGGAAATCTTTCAGCAATGAAGGATTATAGGAGAAGGTATATCCCGATTGTTTTTCGATTTGCGGGAATAGCTCGCCGACAGATCGGTTTTCTGCATCGACTGTGATTTTTTCCTGTGCGAAGAGCGATGCCTTCCACCCGATGATCAAAAATAGAAAGAAGATAATGCAGCGTTGCATACGATTTATAGTGCCCCTTTAAGGAGTGTGATATTTGGTTACCATTGAATTTCCCAATAACCCTCTTTTCTTCCACCCATTCTTTTTATTCTTTCCTCTTTCTTGAGTTTCTGAATATCTCTGTAAATTGTTCTTTCTGAAATTCTTAATATTTGTGATATCTCTTTCACCGTTAATTTGTCATCTTTTAATAATAATTCTGTAATTGTAATTAATCTATTTCCCTCGACATCTTTCCTGACATCTTTCCTGACATCTTTCCTGACATCTTTCCTGACATCAGTAGTCTTAGGTATTAGAGGCACTTTCGTTATAAAGATATCTTCTTCGAGAAACTGGATATCTTCACTACCTGAATATGCTTTTGAATATTTATAGACATTCCGTACTCCAGTGCCAAGTTCCTCGGAGCGACCTATCTGAGTGAAAATTTGTGCTATGTGAGGATTTTTAGGGAAGGGTTCAAAACTTCCTGGAAGTAATTGCCCATACAAATGAGGCTTGTTTGCGTTTCTTGTTTCTACCCTGTCATTGTAAACAGTTAGAGTAGATGGGTATGCATTCATACTTTCTCTGTGAATCAGCATGTTTGCCACTATTTCTCTAAAGATTTTATCACGAAGCGAAATGCGCTGGTCTCCTTCCAAATAAAATTTATCTGGTAGATGTTTTGCAATGAATGCCATAAGCCTGTCATACGCTTCAATTAAATTACACCGGATATTTTCCCTATCGTCGTATCTGTCCATATCAACTTTCCTTACAAGTGCATCTACTTTGTAATGAGGAATCGCACCTTGTATCACTTCTTCTTTTCCGAATAAAAGTAATGCAGCCAAAGTAAATCCCTTTTTTCCAGTGGATATATCGTTACGATATAATCCGGAGGCTGTAAAAAACTCATCATCTGTGAGCTCATTCCAAGGATGGTCGACACGGTTAATTTTAATCATTTTTCTGACCCTCTCCACAATATCTGGAGCAAAATCTGACAGGCACAAATAAGGATATATTGTATTTTCGGTATATAGGGTATTTTTCCTGAGATAGAGTTGTTTTATCTGGTCATCGGTCTTTAATTCAAAGTCTCCATCATGACTCCTGTCGAAAATTTTCCCATTGCATCTGTGTACTTGGGAGGAAGATGGTACAAATATATGAATCAATATATGCTCTTGGTACTCTACCTTAGTGGCTCCCAACAAGAATGACGGAACTAATTTTTGGGGATTATTGCTGAGATTTACCAACTCTTTAATCATCTGATCAGCAAGTTGAGGATTCACTCCCTCAACTTGCTGATCATTTGAGATCCCTAATAGGATGACTCCTCCATTTCTGTTCAAAAAAGCACAAATAGTCTCGAAGAGAGTTTTGGGGAGTTTATTCTTTGCTTTTTTAAGCTCAATTGAAATACCTTCTCCCTGGGATAATATGTGGGGAATGTTGATATTCATAAATTCTCAAAGTTACAAAAAAAATGATTCACTAACAGGTATAGAATCCAGATGACAAATAATCTTTTTCCTTTTTCTTTTGATTTTCGGCCACTCTTTTTTCTCTTTGGTATTATAGTACTTTCCATAGATATCGTCTTTTTCTATCAAGCCATGCCATTCTGAGCCGGTTTCTGTTACATTGTTTGTTGAATATAGAGATGGCCATAAAAACTATTTTACAAATATAGACATTGCCTGCGAATTATTTTTACCTTCGGTATTGAGGTTTAGTTTTATGCCATTTCTCCAAAGAGTAGCCTTTAGGTACGAAGGATGAATAAGATTTCCTTCACTGCTTCCTTCCACCACTACATAACCTGACGTGTATATATCCCCATTGGATACAAAAACGGAAAGGAACATCCTCGCATCTTTATTGTCGGCGATATCCTGAACGATGCCATTCTTCCATAGCTTGGCTTCATCACCTTCATACCCTGCCACATATACATCGTTGTCGGAGACGAAAACAGAATATGCCTTTGCGAATTTCGTGCCATTTGTCAGATTCTCCATCTTTCCATTTTTCCAAAACTTGGCAGTAGAAGAGTCAAATCCCGCCACATAGATATCGTTGGCTGTCACGAAAACGGAGCTTGCCTGCTCGCCACCGGCGAGGTCTTCTTCTACTCCGTTTTTCCAGAGTTTCGCCTGCTTGCCATATTGGCCTGCTATATAGACATCACCGTCATCGGTGACGAAAATAGAGTTGACGCCATCCCCTCCATTCCGTTCGGCAAAAACTTCTGCCTTACCGTTTTTCCAATATTTGTAAGCCCATCTGCCACCGGTTGACGGTATGGGGTGGAGCGACTCAGCTCCGAGTACGTATACATCATCACCCGATACAAAAACAGATACTGCCTGTTCAAAGTAGGTTCCCTGTTCGAGTTCCTGTACTTCTCCGTTTTTCCAGAGGCGTGCCCGGCCGGTTCTCTCGCCTGCTCCTTCACCTTCGATGATATCATATCCTGCCACATACACATCATTGCCCGATACGAAGACGGAACGAGCCACTGAATTGATCACGTCTCCCGCTGAACGGACGCCACTACCGGCGCTGCCGGCAAGATCTACCATCTTCCCATTTTTCCAGAGCCTGGCTGCCGGCTTTTCATCCTGAATATTTTCAAATCCTGCTACGAATACATTTTGTCCTGTG
>JBAYRG010000260.1:0-4706 GCA_041676805.1 Proteiniphilum sp. | reverse complement strand
TATTTGTGGCAGAAAGTAAATCAATGGAAATGGGTCCCGATATGACCGGTGTTGTAGGTCAGTATGTACACGGTAATGAACCCTGCCATCATGTAATTTATATGTATCCCTATATAGGACAAACGTGGAAAACTGCAGAAAAAGCTCGTGAAATCCTAAATACCATGTATGACGATACGCCTGAAGGTCTGTGTGGAAACGACGATTGTGGACAAATGTCGGCATGGTATATTCTTTCAGCTTTGGGTATTTATCAAGTAGAACCGGCCGGAGGAAAATATATTTTTGGTAGTCCTATTGTAAACAAGGCGGTTATAAATGTAGGAGAAGGAAAAACATTTACCATTAAAACCAAAAATAACAGTTCTAAAAATAAATATATCAAAAGTGTGCGTCTCAACGGAAAGCCCTACAATAAGTATTATATTGATTTTAATGATATTAAAAAAGGAGGAACAATTGAATTCATAATGTCGGATAAACACTCCTAACATTATATTAAATTTGAACTTATTAATTCATATACTGTAAGAATACAGTATATTTTTGAGAGAAAAATCCGCCTTTTATAAAAATTCACACATATATGAACTACAAATTTATCGCTATACTTTGTTTTATCTTTGTTTCTTCAAGTTTCTTACAATCCAAAGAATTGCCCATCATACCCAAGCCGTTGGAAATAAGTGTGGATGGAGGAACTGTTTCCTTAGACAAAAACTTGAATATCTATATCGATCCGAAAGCAGGATTAAACAAGCAATATATCTCATCCATTTTTTACGAATTGGGAATCCGTTCCTCTTTCACATCTAAAGGCCAGGCACAACTTGTTATTGTTCTCAACAAGAAAGCCTCTGCAAATCCGGAAGGATACCAATTAAAGGTAAAAGACGGCAAACAGAATAAAATTGTTGCCGAAGCGCCTGTAAAAAACGGATTAATCTATGCCCTACAATCGCTAAGGCAAATCATTACAAACAATAACGGAATTTTTAAAGTCCCTACCTGCATCATTAAAGACGAACCTGCTTTCGCATGGAGAGCGTTCATGCTGGATGAAAGCCGCCACTTTCACGGTTCACGAGTAGTGAAAGAGTTCTTGGATGAGATGGCGAGACTCAAACTGAATACTTTCCATTGGCACTTGGTAGATGATCCGGGATGGAGGATCGAGATAAAAAAATATCCCGAACTGACTTCCATCGGTTCCAAGCGCGATTTTTCCCACAAGCAGGTGGCTGAAGAATGGGACAAATTGTATCCGGATAGAAAAATGTCTTATACCCAGGACGACATTAAAGAAATCATTCAATATGCCGCCGACAGGGCTATACGCATCGTCCCTGAAATTGAAGTGCCCGGGCATGCCTCCGCCGCCATCTATGCCTATCCCTGGCTGGGAGCTTCCAGTAAAAAAGAAGGACATGGTGTGTGGGGAGATTTGTACAACGTGACCGATCCCAAGATGGAAGAATTTTTACATGACGTCCTGGATGAAGTGATCGCCCTTTTTCCTTCAAGGATAATCCACATCGGAGGCGATGAGGCCAATTACACACACTGGCAGAACAATCCGCAGATTGTAGAGTTTATGAAACAGAACAATATCCCCACATTTTCAGACCTGCAGGTATGGTCAATCAACAGGTTTTCCAAATATCTGGCATCCAAAGACGTTAAAATGATGGGATGGAATGAAATCACAGGCGACAACATCCGTGGTGAAGCACACATGGAAGCAAGCCAATCCGAAACACTCGCCCCCAGCACAATCGTGCATTTCTGGGATGGTGATATCAGCCTGGTCAACAAAGCCATCGTCAAAAGATACGACGTGGTGAATTCCAACCGTCACTTTACATACCTCGATTACGGGTATGACAATATATCTTTTCAAAAAGCGTATTCCTTCAACCCGATACCCGACGGATTGAAAAAGAAAGACGAATCAAAGATATTGGGATTGGGATGCCAGATGTGGGGTGAATACACGCCGAATACCGATCGGCTCTATTTTCAGACCTATCCCCGGATAGCCGCCTATGCCGAAAGCGGGTGGACGCCCAACGGGAAAAAGGATTTCTCCGGTTTCAAGGACCGGTTCACAAATCTCCGAAATATATGGAAAGAAAAAGGGTTCTTCAAAGGACAACCAGAAGAATAAAACCCAAGTGTGGATGTAAATATCCACATAGTCACCCTCTTTTTCTTAAAACGGAACCAACCTGTTTACTCCTTTTATTTCAATAAATTACAAACATCTAAATCAAAAAAAGGGCAACATCAGAATAAAACAAGGTAATGGTAGAACTATATAATCTATCGATTACAGAACGGAAAGACGACCGCTTTGGTCGCATGGTAACCAGTAAATCACGGAATGAAAATAATCTGACTAAGACGGCGGTAGCCCACCGCACCGACCTGAACCCTGTTATACTGAAAGCGTCCATGGATATTCTAAAACAAATAGCCATTGAGGAGGTATGTAACGGGGCATCCGTCACGTTCGGGTTAGGTTATTTCGGGCATCTTGTTAAAAGAACCTCGTAGATACGAGTTTGAATATGTTCTTTCCGTTTAGCCGGATCACTGAAAGGAAAATTATACCGTCAATATGATGCCGTCTCACATTAGGCTGTGAGGTTACCTCATATTAGGTTGTGGCATTGCCTCACATCAGGCTTCCGGTTCATCCGGTAGAGGCTGTGAAATCGTCATCAGGCCGGGATCATATATCCCTCTATCGAATTTCTCATTCTTTCATTTTAAACCTGCCGGAACAGGGATATTCCCTGCCGGCGGGTTTATACCACAGGAAGGCAACTGCCGACTACCGCATGGATGTGCAACGGTTGTCCACGTCCTAATCTGAAATCTGAAAACAAACCATACCCATGGAATGATCTTTGAACACCTGATAAAAGAAAACAGGGAGACCTTTACGGAAAAAGTGAAGGAGATATGCGGATACCTGTTAATCAATCCCGACTGGTTGATGCTAGTGATGTGGTTCGAGACGGCCGGCACGCTGGATCATCGCATTGTCAACAAAACCTCCGGGGCGACGGGGCTCATACAGTTTATGCCGGCAACGGTGCGCTCATTTGGCACGACAACCCTGCAACTGCGGCAAATAAGCAATGTGGAGCAACTGGATTACGTGAAACGGGACCTTGCTCTTTACCGGGGGAGAATGAACAATTGGCTGGACGTATATTGCGCGGTATTCTGGTCGGCAACTATCGGTAAGTCGGGCGATTATGCCATTACATCCGACAAGGTGGCTCGGTAGAATCCCGCCCTCGACCTGAACAAGGATCTCAATATCCACAAATGGGAAATCAGGGAAGCGTTGTTAAAATCGGTTTCCAAACAATACAAACAAAGGATGGATAGTATTTATCATCGTGACACCATCCCGCTGTTCAGCCGCGGGAATACGATTTTCAAGGATGTGGTTCGCTGGCGTGAACGGTTTGTCTGCTATACGGTGTATCATGCACGTACGGACACGATCCCGGTCACGGTTGAAAAAAAGGTTCCGTTGAATCACCTCACCAAATGGTAACGGATAATGCTCCAGATATTGAATGTCATCACTGCGTTACTGTTGACCTATTTGGCGTACCGACTCGACAAGATGAAATTATTAAAAAATTTATAAGTCGAATCTTCTGATTTTCGATTTCACCGAAAAAACACCAGCAGGCGATTCTTTGACTCTTTCATCCCTCATTTCCCATAAGAAATTAATATTGCTGGATTTTTGGGCATCGTGGTGCAAGCCTTGTATTAACGAAATTCCCGGTATGACCGATTTGTACGCAAACTATAAAGATAGGGGATTAGAGATTGTGGGGATTTCACTCGACGAGAATGAATCGGCATGGAAAACGGCAATAGAAAAAAACAACATGCAATGGATTC
Source organism: Proteiniphilum sp. (assembly GCA_041676805.1). GTDB lineage: Bacteria > Bacteroidota > Bacteroidia > Bacteroidales > Dysgonomonadaceae > Proteiniphilum. Next base: position 773 of record JBAYRG010000260.1, on the reverse strand, counting down.
AACTGATTATCGACGGGAAAAATCCCGGCAACGCCGCAGAAAAATACAATGTCACGGTCATTCCTTTTACTGTATTCCATCCGCATCTGCTACAAAAATGAAAAGTAAATTTCGGAGAAAATAATTACCTTTGTTCCAAACAAACGCCCAATGTGAAAGTTGAGTAAAAAAAGAAAAGACAACGTTTTTATGAAACCTTTGTATATCTGCATATTTTTGACCTTATCGGCATTCATTTACGTTTTACCGACATATGCCCAACAATAAATATGCCGTTACCGAAGATGGAAGAAGGATCATACTTCACAGGGACGGGAGTTGGGAGTACTTACATTCCCATGAACACCATCCGAAAGCAGAGGTGGAAAGTGGGAGAAAAGCATATATTTTCTTGGAAAAAGATATCATGGTCTACTTAGACAACGACCAATTGGCAGATTTTTCTGTCTAATCAAATGGACCAAGACTGTGTGATAATATGATCTTTTTCCACGAAAAACTCACCGACATATCAGGAGATACACCGGGAATTAAGATCACTCTATATTGATTATTTCAAAACAAAAGTTGCCGTTACTTGTTTACTCTTATTGCGGAAACGATTTTAAGATAAAGATAAATATAAAATGAAGATAGAAGTATGGACCGACATCATGTGTCCTTATTGTCATATAGGAAAAATACATTATGAGAAGGCGCTCCGACAGTTCGATCATGCCGATGAGGTAAAAATCGAATGGAAAGCATACCAGCTTAACCCGGATCTTCCCGAT
>JBAYRG010000259.1:0-4708 GCA_041676805.1 Proteiniphilum sp. | reverse complement strand
TTTTCTCATCCAATGTTTCGGTGGCTACGGCAGTAAATAATTCCAAAAGATCCGACTTGATCAGGGGCACCACCACTTCCGTCTCCGGATCACCCATCCGCACATTGTACTCAATCACTTTCGGCTCGCCTCCCACATTAATCAAGCCAACAAAAATAAACCCTTTATAGTCTATTTTCTCTTTTTGCAGCCCCTCGATAGTTGGCTCCACAATTTGAAGCCGCACTTTTTCCATAAACAGGCTATCAGCGAAAGATACGGGAGATACCGCTCCCATCCCTCCGGTATTCAGCCCTGTGTCACCTTCGCCAATCCGTTTGTAGTCTTTCGCCACCGGAAGAATTTTATACGATTCCCCATCAGTCAATACAAAAACCGAGCACTCAATCCCCGACAAAAACTCTTCTATCACCACACTCTTGCTGGCCGCGCCAAACTTCCCGTTGAGCATCTCCCATAACAACCGCTTGGCTTCATTCAGGTCGTCTATAATCAACACCCCTTTTCCTGCCGCCAAACCATCCGCCTTCAACACATAGGGCGACGTGAGCGAATCCAAAAAAGCATTCCCTTCCATCACATTGTCAAGGGTGACCGTCTTGAAACGGGCGGTGGGGATATTATAGGCAGTCATAAACCGTTTGGCGAAATCCTTGCTTCCCTCTAATTGCGCACCTCTCCTTGAGGGACCAATCACAGCAATATGACAGACATCCTCGTCCTTATGGAAGTAATCATATATCCCTTCCACCAAAGGAACCTCGGGACCGACAACAATCATATCGATATCATAATGAAGCGAGAACTGTTTTATCGCATTGAAGTCTGTCACATCAATATCGACATTCGCTCCTAACGATGCGGTACCCGCATTGCCAGGGGCAATATAAAGGTTATTCAGGTGTCGGCTTTTTCGAATTTTCCAAGCCAGCGCATGCTCACGACCACCGGAACCAAGAAGAAGAACGTTCATATATTTAAAATTACCAATTACCAATTATTAATTACCAATGACCAATGACCAATTAACGTGTAATGAAACCACCTTCCCACCTAATCACCTTTCAGCATTGGCACATTAGTCTCATTGGCACTACTCGTTCCGATTTATCGGAATTGGCACATTGAGCTGCAAAGCTACTAAAAAAATAATTTTGTTCCACGACAATGGGAGAAAATCGTCGGGAGGTTGCTATCTTTGTAGTTTCAAGCAACAAATAGTATAAAGATGGACATAAACCGGATATCGGCCCTCTTTGGTATACGCTACCCTATCATCCAGGCTGGGATGGTATGGTGCAGCGGCTGGAAATTGGCAGCAGCAGTGAGCAATGCCGGGGGGCTGGGACTGATTGGAGCGGGATCGATGCATCCCGACACATTACGGGAACATATTCAAAAATGTAAGACGGCTACCCGACAACCGTTCGGGGTAAACGTCCCGTTGATGTATCCCCAGATAGAGGAGATCATGCGGATCATCCTGGAAGAGAAAGTACCGGTTGTCTTCACTTCGGCCGGCAACCCTAAAACATGGACAGCAAGACTGAAAGCCGAAGGGATCAAGGTGGCCCATGTGGTGTCAAGCTCCAGGTTTGCCGTTAAATGTGCGGAAGCCGGCGTCGACGCTGTCGTCGCTGAAGGATTTGAAGCCGGTGGCCATAACGGCCGCGAAGAGACGACCACTTTTGCATTGATCCCGCAGGTAAGGAAAGCAATCGACCTGCCGCTAATCGCTGCCGGCGGCATTGGTTCGGGCGAAGCAATGGCGGCAGCATTTGCACTGGGAGCAGAAGGAGTACAGGTGGGTACACGCTTCGCGTTGACCGAAGAGAGTTCTGCCAGCTACGCCTTCAAACAACGGTGCATCTCCCTGAATGAGGGAGACACGGTATTGTCACTCAAAAAGGTGAGTCCCACACGGCTGATAAAGAATGAGTTCTACCAACAGGTGCAGCAGTTGGAAGACCGCGGCGCCACACCCGAAGAGCTACGTGAACTGTTAGGCAGGGGCCGCGCAAAGCGAGGTATCTTCGAAGGAGATCTTTCGGAGGGAGAGCTGGAGATCGGCCAGATCGCATCTCATATAAGGGAAATCATCCCTGCCGGACAGGTCATCGAAGAAATGGTCGGCCAATATAACCAGGCCATTCACCGATTATCTCAATCAATAATCGATTATTGACAATGGACAATTACCAGTTGACACCATCTGTTCCAGCCTGTCGGGATTATTCTCATTGGCATAACTTGTCCCGATTTATCGGAGTTAACACAACTTGTCTCAATTTATCGGGTTTAGAACATTAAAACATTCACATGCAGTTTGAACTATTTCCATCGGAACGATTCTCTTTTTTCAGCCTCAGTAGTGGTAGCTGCGGTAACAGCTACTATCTGGGGAACTCCCATTATGGTATCCTGATCGATGCCGGCATTGGTCCTCGTGTCATCAAGAAAAGACTTGCCCATTATGGAATTGACCTCTCTTCGATCATGGCGATACTGGTCACACACGATCATTATGATCACATCAAATCGGTAGGTTATCTGGGAGAGAAGCTGCATATCCCGGTCTATGCCACCCGCGAGGTACACAAGGCGATCATGTACCACCCCCTTGTCCGCAACAGCCTTAATGGCTCCACTAAATATATTGAAAAAGGAAGGCCATTCCGGATTGAAGATTTTGAAATTACCGCATTCAATGTGCCGCACGACAGTGTGGATAATTCCGGCTTCTTTATCCAGTTCGGCCATCACAGGTTCACACTGGCCACCGACGTAGGAGCCATTACCGACGAAGTGGCCTACTATATATCCAAAGCCAATCATTTAGTCATTGAGGCCAACTATGACGAAGAGATGCTCAACAACGGTTGTTACCCCTATCACTTGAAACAACGCATTTGTTCCGGGTCGGGACACTTGAGTAATCGCCAGACGGCCGAATTCTTGGCCAATAACTACTCGTCCGACCTCCGCAATATCTGGCTCTGCCACCTCAGTGGCGACAATAATAATCCGGGGTTAGCCTACCAGACGGTGGAAACGCATCTTAACCGCAAAGGGATCAAGGTGGGGAAACAGGTGTCATTACAGGTGTTGGAGCGAAATATACTATCCTCTAAAACCGATTTTTAATTTCTCTGTGATTATGAAGATACTCTACACCTTCGGAGGTATTCCTCCCTACTTCGACGCACAACTCAATAAATTAGTACAGAAAGGAGTGGAGACGATAGTGGTAATTCCCAAAAAGAACAGCCCTATACTGGGAAAAGGAGTAAAAGTGATCGATTCAGGAAACACTACTTATGAAACCATCCACACGGATGAGAAAATATCATTTTTCGGCAAGTCCTACTTCCCTCATCTACCCAATATCATCCGGAGGGAGAGACCCGATATTTTAGTGGCCGGCTGGCCGTTCTTCTTACAGTTTTATTTTCAACCAAACTTGCGGAAAGCACTGAGACACTCCCATACGAAGTTTGTTATTCGTGAAATCCCTTTCAGGGTTCCTCCTTACGGAAAACTATTTTCTTTCTTCAGGAAACAACATTTTTCCGATGAAGATATGAAACCCTTAAACAAAGGGTTCTCTTTCTTATTGAGGCAATGGACAATCATGCAAATACGAAGGTATTGTTACAAAAGGGCAGATGGAGCACTCGCTTACGCCTCCTTGGGAAAAGAGATAATGCCCACCTATGGCATTGCTCCCGATAAAGTATTTGTAACGTACAACTCAAACAATACGGATGCCATGTTCAGTATTAAGGAGCAACTGTCCAAAGAAAAAAATATGCCGGAAAAGAACAATCACCGGATCATCCACGTAGGCCGTCTGGTAAAATGGAAACGGGTCGATCTGCTTATTGATGCTTTTTCCAAAATCGCTCCATCCTTTCCCCAGGCGGAATTGGTAGTGGTAGGTGGCGGGCCGGAGATGGAAAATCTAAAAGGACAGGCTGCCGGTTTGCATCTCGCAGAAAAGGTTATTTTTACCGGCCCCATTCATGACAATGAAACCATCGCATCCTATCTCTCCGCCTCGGCCATTTATGTCTTGGCAGGAATGGGAGGATTGTCCATCAATGACGCGATGACCTTCGGGTTACCGGTCATCTGCTCGGTGTGTGATGGTACCGAGCAGGATCTGATTATAGATAACAAAAACGGTCTCTTCTTCGAAGAAAATAATGTAGATGATCTGACTCGGAAACTGCTTATACTCTTAAAGGATCCCGATCGTGCATCCGGTATGGGCGAAGAATCCCGGAAAATCATCCGTGACAAGGTCAATCTCGACACTGTCAGCGATCGTTATATCGAAGCTTATAAAAATATCCTGGCATAATTATCTTTGCAGATTACAAACTTCATAATATGGCAAAAACGCTCAAGGAAAAAACCATAAGCGCACTTATCTGGAGCACCTTCGACAAGGTATTCTGCCAAATTATCTATGCTGTCTCGGGTATCATCCTGGCCAATAAACTCTTCCCTGAAGATTTTGCCGTAGTGGGAATTATCACTGCTCTCACTGCTTTCACCACTATCTTCATTGACAGTGGATTCAGTGTCGCACTCATCCAACATAAGGATACCAACGATAGGGATTACCAAAGCGTATTCTCCTTCAATCTGGCCATCAGCATCCTTCTCTATGCATTGCTGTTTTTTCTGGCTCCATCCATCAGTC
>JBAYRG010000258.1:0-4728 GCA_041676805.1 Proteiniphilum sp. | reverse complement strand
CCTCGAGGGTGGATATTTTAAATCCTGTCACGTTCCCAAGGTCATCTTTCAATCTGATCGTATCCAGCGATGAAAAGGTATAATCAGCCAGTTTTCCCTTACCGTTGGTAGTCCTGTCAATCGCGGCATCATGCATCAATACGATTACACTATCCTTTGTCAATCGAGGATCTATTTCAAAAAAGATCCCCGGAACCTGCTCCGCAGCATACTGCATTCCTTCAAGCGAATTATCCGGATAGATAGTGTTGCGCCAAGCACCGCGATGTCCGCTGATAATGACAGAACCATCCCCCGTATATTTAAAAACTTGTTGAAGTGTCACTTCATCCATACTGCCACTGTTTTTGCCCTTTTTCGGTTGCATACATTGATTGAATAGCAACAAGACAAGAGCAAGAGAAAAGAATGTAAATTGTTTGTGTTTCATCTATGTATCTATTAAAATGATTATTATTACTCTATTATGACGGCCTATTGTGTTTGCCTTTTTCAGTTTTATTCCTATTCAGTTTTCAATCGATTTCCCAACGCCCTCCTTTCCCGAACAGTTGCTCCAACCATTTGTCGAGCAGATTTGTCCTTACTGACACATCGAGAATGGTAAACCGCCGACGAATATATTGTGCCCGGACAAATGTCTGCTTCAGGTAATCACGGCTTACCCCAATATCTTCTGGATTCACAGGTGCTCCTACCAGCAACAAACGCTGCTTGACTTCTGCGTATGGCAGCAATTGCGCTTTCAGTTTCGCACGAATCTCACTCCAGTTCTCTTTCAGGATCTGCAATTGTCCTGACAATTCTTCTTTGGAGATATATTTGGCTTTTGTTTCCACCACTCCTATCTCCGGGAAATCGGTATCACGGAATCGCTCACGGGCATCCTCCTCCAATTCCTCCAGAGTGGGCCAGGCCTGGCAACAAGCTTCAATATCCAGTTCTTGAATCGGCGTATCCAAAAACAGTTCATAGAGAGCAGTAATGGCCATCGTGCCGATCGCCACCTGAAACCCGTGGGAAACAGATGCTCCATGGTTGGTATGATGCTCCATATTCCATAGATGGCTAAACTGGTGTTCCGCACCCGATGCGGGACGGCTTGTCTTATGTGCCTGCATGGCAAATCCTCCCAACATCAAACCTTCAATCAGTTTCTCAACAGCAAACAGGTCTCCTTCTTTTACTCCCTTAGGATCAGCTAACGCGTCATGTAAGCCGCCCTGCACAATATTCCAAGATTGTCGGTCAATTTTTTCCACACCTAAGGCATCCGACAATATCCAGTCCGCCCCGGCGGTTATCTTGGCAAACAAGTCGGCATATCCCGAAGCGGTCATCTCGGACGGAGCATTGGCGATAATAGTCACATCAGCCAAACAGGCCTGCGGTGCGGGACAGTTGAAAGTCTGTTTCGCACCCTCATAGGTAATAGAAGCACCAAAAGCTGTATATCCATCCATCGAAGCTGCTGTTGCCACACATATATAGCGCCGATTGGTTTCGTAGGAGGCCAATTTCGTCAAATCATTGATCGTTCCCGATCCGACCGCAATAGGAATGGCGTTGTTACTTTTCAACACATTCACCAACTCTTCTACAAATTCATATGCTGCATGTAGATTCTCATTGGTGAAAATATAATTTTTCTCCTGTTTGATTCCGGCCTCCTGAAGCAAACGTCCTACCTCTCTTCCGGCCACCCGATAAGTATTGGTGTCGGCTACAATAATTGCCGCTTTCCCGGGAAACTGCTCTTTGAATAACTGGGGAAGCTGGCTTAACACGCCATTCCCTATCGTCAAAGCCTTTGTTTCATCGGCTACTCTTAATGCATCTTCTATTTCAGATAATACTCCTAACATGATTTGTTTTTCAATTGTATATAATACATCTTAATTACTCAAAGTCTCTTTCCCCAGGTGCAAAATATTGAATATTGCTCCATCTCAATCACAATGTGACGAAAAGATGATTACTTAAAGCATAAAAAATTACATCATCTTTTTTAAACATCGATTTGTTTCACAAAGAAATGATATTTTTTTCTTTTCAACAAACTTTTTTCAAAAAATATTTTCTTTTTATTACCTTTCATCAAAAATGATATTTCTTTTCATTGCTTTTATAAAAAGTAAATATTTTCTTGTTTCTTTTTTACGTTTGCTTTATCGTATTATTTTCATTTATTTTGTATTCATATTATTACAATTCAAAAAGATGAGCATACTAAGCATTGCGGAGAGACATAAATATATCGTTGACGAATTGAATAAAAAAGGATTTGTCAATGTCGCAGAGATAGCCAACAAGCTGAACATAACTACTGTAACAGCACGAAAAGATTTAAAGTTGTTAGAAGAGAAAGGGTTATTATACAGGATGCATGGGGGTGCCAGTCCCGCCAATCCTCATATTGGCGATCGTGCGGTATCGGAAAAAGAAAAGATAAAAATCATCGAAAAAAACAGGATTGGCATGGCTGCTGCCCGTTTAATAGAGGAGAATGACTCGGTTATCATGAATTCCGGTTCCACAATCTGTTCCTTTGCAGAGCAAATCGAAACCCAAACTCCGTTAAAGATTGTCACATCTTCCCTGAAAGTATCTTTAATTCTCGGAGAGAAAGAAAATATCAGCATATTGCAACTGGGCGGAAAATATAGAACTCGTTCCATGTCGGTAATAGGCAATTATACACTAAGCCTGCTGGAAAGGATTACCTGCTCGAAGTTTTTTTTAGGGGTTGACGGAGTAGATCCTGAATTTGGAATTACCACCTCCAATTTGGAAGAGGCGGAGCTCAACATTGCCATGATGGAAGCCTCACTCAAAACCATCGTTTTATGCGACTCATCCAAGTTCGGGAGAAAAGGCTTTGGAAAGATATGTAATTTAGACAAGATAGATACGATCATCACAGATTCGGGGATTTCCGAATCGATGAAAGAGATATTAGAAGAGAATGGCATCCAATTGATCATTGTCTGATTTTAATAGCATCTAAAATAACGAAGAGGCTGTCTCAGCATGAAGATTAACTTCATCGAGACAGCCTCTGTTTTTATTGGCAACCGTACTTATGTGACGGTCGCCCCTTTCGTGCCCTTATCAATAAATCAAGCTACTTATTTCGATATTATCGAGGAAATAGCGGTTGGCCGTAGATAACTGCCAATTGGTCTGACGGATCGTGATCTGGGTCTCTTTGGTGAGCTCCACTCCGGTGAGTTCTGTTTCAGCTCTGATCCATTCGAGTTTACGACCGCTCTCAAAACCCGCCGCGGGTATCGTGAATTACGCCTCATCAGTTCCGTTCTTAACGATCACGATCAGGTTGACGGGGTCAATCACACCCGATCCCTGGCGCATCGGACACCAGTCGAAAGAGATCGTAGGAGTGACGCCAGACGGAATATCCTGCTCAAGTTTCGGAAGAATGATACCGGCTTGAAAACCAGTTTTACCGAACTTAAGATAATTCTGTTGGAGATAAATACACTCGCCTGCCTCCGTAGTCGTAGGAGTGACACGCAGGAATGCATATCCCTTTTCAAGGAGAGCTTCAAGGGATGATTTGCCATCAACTTTTGGAGTCACAATCTGAGGAGCTGTGGCACTGAGGTTGTCTGTCTCCACAGTTCGTCCTGCACTTCCGGCTACTGACCATGGATCAAGCCACTCGAAATCTTCGAAGAAATAGATATCTTTAGCTATGCCATTATCCTCAATATCAGCAGCCAATACCTTAATCACCGGAGCAGCCAATCCATCAAAATAACCCTTGACTACCACCCGATGACCTTTCATCTCTCCAAGATTCAGGGAGGTGGGAACATCAATAAGGCTCACCGTATAATTGGCATCTGCCACAGAGACATTATTCCCATTTAAAATACCGCTTACCGCAATGAATTCTCTCGAGGTAGCGTTATATTTATCCACCTCCGTAGTTATATCCTTAGGTGTTGGATAGGTTACATCCCCTCCCGATGAAACAATATCAACGTTATCAGCTTCTATAAGAGGAAGCTTTTGTGAATTAGAGGACTTGTCTCCCATGATCGAAACCTTGTCCCCAATATTTACTGTTGATTCACTCAGTACATAGACGTTATTGGCCTTTTGTTCGTCCGTCACAATAAATCCCGACGTCGTAAGTGCCATTACTGTAACGTTGGGCACAGATACTACCGTTTCATCCGCCAAAGCAACCAACTCTCCAACCGTATAATCTTTCACATCCCTATATTTGTCACCGGCCTGTATCACAACCACCGATGCGCGGCTGGCAAGCGTCTCTCCCTTGAAGACAACAATATCTTTTCTGGGATTATCCAACGCTCCGTCACGCATATTTTCAGAAACAGAAATCGTCACATCCATCACACCACTTCCTGAAGTTGGACTGACAGTTATCCACTCCGGTACTTCTGTCAACCAGTCTGCATCTGCGTAGACAGTAATGATCTGCGGCGTACTACCGGTGCCCTCGAAACTTAAAGAGCTGGCACTTGCCAAAACAGCCTGCGAAAGGCTTGATCCCTCTTCCTCGCAACTTGCGAAAGAAAAAAGAAATGCCATCAGAATGAGGACTGAATATGTATATCTTAAAAACTTCATAATTATATTTTTTAAATTGAAAAGTTAAATTTAAAAATCAAGACCATCACTCCATCCCGGATTCTGGGTAAGATTCTTGTTGAGTGAGCGCTCGTTGATAGGAAT
>JBAYRG010000257.1:0-4735 GCA_041676805.1 Proteiniphilum sp. | reverse complement strand
GGTGCAAAAAGAACAGAAATAGTCACATCCATCCTGTACCTTCAAAAAATAACGGGTACGATCGTCCGCAGAGACCGAAGGAACAAATGAGCGGATACGATGCGTTTTTGAAGTGATAACCTCCCCCTTTTCTTTTTTCTTCAGGTCATCGAGATATTTTACCACATCGAGTTTTTGCTCCGCACCCAATACCAAGTCAACACCATCAATACTGGCGATTTCTTTCGGTTTCAACTGGGCGTAACATCCCGTAACCACTACAAACGCCGATGGATTCTCCTGAATCACTTTCCTGATAGCCTGACGTCCCTTCTTATCGGCCAGTTCGGTTACCGAACAAGTATTGATCACGCAAATATCGGCTTCCTGTCCCTTTCGGGCACGACGTATACCGGAATTTGACAACTGCCTTCCTATAGCGGATGTCTCCGCAAAATTCAATTTGCAACCCAGCGTATAATAGGCGGCTGTTTTATCTTGAAAAATGGTTCTATCAATCATATCTGATCTGTCATATTCATATCGTTATCTTCTTGAAAACAAACTCATAAAAGAGACAATATGCACGACAATAAATTACACTGTGAATAAATGAAACAACAAAATTACAATTTTACTCCTAATTTATAGCCTTTTTTTCTTTGATAATATATTTTTAGCTATTACTTTTGCACATATTTAGCAATAATGTGCAATCATGATTGAACAGAACTTCATCAAAATTTACGAAGAGAGCTTTAAAAAGCACTGGGATCTGCCTGCTCTGACCGATTATAAGGAGGGCAATTCATATACCTATGCCCAACTCGCACAGGAGATAGCCCGGCTACATCTTCTATTTTCAGAATTGGGAGTTGAAAAGGGAGATAAGATCTCGCTGATCGGCAAGAACCACTCCTCATGGTCGATTGTGTTTATGGCAACCGTCACTTATGGAGCCGTTATCGTCCCTATCCTTCATGAATTCAATACGGAGAGTATGGAATATATCATTGAACATTCCGATTCAAAATTGGTTTTTGTCAATGAAGTTATTTGGAAGTCCATCTATCAGGATAGCCTGAAAATTCCCATATTTGAGTTATCTTCCTTCTCTCTTCTGAAGAGCAATGATGAAAGTACGACCGAAAAGGTAGCAAAGCTCGAAGAATTATTTCATCATGCCTATGCGGGCGGTTTCTCCCGCAAAGATATCCGTTATGCGGACGTAAGCAACAAAGAAGTGGCCTGCCTCAACTACACATCCGGAACCACCGGGTTCAGTAAAGGGGTAATGATTACCGGAAACAATTTCGCAGGAAATGTCACTTACGCCCATACACTGGAACTACTCTTTACCGGTGAGCGTATCCTGGCATTTTTGCCGATGGCGCATGTATATGGTTGTGCGTTCGATTTTCTCTATGCACTCTCCGCGGGTGTCCATATCACATTATTGGGTATCTCCCCTACTCCACAAAATCTTGTCGTTGCACTGGGTGAAGTGAAGCCGCACCTTATCATCACAGTACCTCTTGTCTTTGAAAAGATATACAAGAAACGGATCCTGCCGGCAGTAGAAAAACCGATTGTCAAAATTCTTTTGAAAATACCGGGCATCAATAAACTCATACTTGGCACAATAAAGAAATCGCTGACAAAAACATTAGGAGGAAACTTCAGAGAGGTGATTATTGGTGGGGCCGCATTGAATACTGAGGTAGAGTCGTTCTTCCATAAGATAAAATTCCCTTTCACCGTAGGGTATGGCATGACAGAATGCGCCCCGCTTATCTCTTACGACCATCATTACGACTTCGTACCCGGTTCCTGTGGCTCAGTGTTGAACAAGATCATGGAGGCACGCATTGATTCTCCGGACCCGACAAGCATTCCGGGTGAAATCCAGGTTAAAGGTGAAAATGTGATGAGAGGCTATTACAAAAATCCCGAAGCGACAGAGGCAGCTTTCACAGTCGACGGCTGGCTTAAAACCGGTGACCAAGGTGTCATGAAGGGAAAGCGTATTTTTATCAAAGGGAGAATCAAAACCATGCTTCTCTCGCCCAACGGACAGAATATCTATCCCGAAGAGATTGAATCCCGATTGAATAATCTTCCCTACATCGCCGAAAGCGTAATTGTAATGCGTAATACAAAACTTGTCGCATTAGTCTACCCCGATTTTCCTGCCATGAAAGAGAGTAATATTCCGGAGGAAAAGCTCAACGAGATCATGCAAGAAAATAGGGAAATACTCAATCACTCGGTTGCCCAATATGAGAAGATTGGTGCTATAGAAATCATGGAAACAGAGTTCGAGAAGACTCCCAAAAAGACTATAAAACGCTTCCTGTACGAATAATACACAGTAAGAAAGCATATCCATCCCCCAGCAAAATAAAGATTTAATAGAAATAGTTACAAAATTAATGATTATGCGAAATATTATATGGCTCTCTTTCCTTTTCGTCTCCCTACTGGCAAATGGCCAAAACATCGGAGATCTATTCAAATCGATGCCCTCGTCGCTTCTTCCGGGAATATCGGAGGGCACTAAAACCATGCTATTGGTCGATTCAGGAGAGACAACCGTCCCCTATGCCTTGGGTGAAATCAGAAAGTATGGCCAAAGCAATGACTATTTAAAGATAGAAACATCAGACGTTGGGACTACCCAGCTGAAATTGCTGCCCATTTCACAAGACTCTTCAATCATATGTGTAATTAAAACCGTTTGTGCGGAAGCCTGTGACAGTCACATCTCTTTCTATACAACTGGATGGAAAAAAATTGAAGACAACATACTCCTGCCGGAAGTTTCAGCAGAAATTTTCTTTGATTCTTCCAAAAAAGAGATGGAAAATTATAAATATGCCCTATCTTTGCACCACATTTATCCGATCTCGGCAGAGTGCAGTGAAAGCAATAATGATTTAACGTTGACATTCAACTACAAACCGCTTTTGACCGACGATCAGATAGCAGAAGTAAAACCTTTTTTGAAAAGTGATTCCGTCATCTTGAAATGGGAAAACGGAAGATTCAAATAGTAAGGTAATCCTGCGCCCGTAGTTCAATGGATAGAATATCGGATTCCGGTTCCGACGATGTGGGTTCGATTCCCGCCGGGCGTACTTTTATTCCACCACATTCGTGGTGGTTTTTTTGTAACATACTGTTTTTCAGCTTCTAACACTATCTTATTTCATCTTTTACCACACTTGGAAAACTGCAATTTAGAGAGAGTCTACTTTCCATATCTACTATTACCACAACTATATAAAACACTGATAATCAAATAATAAAATCACAAACCCAACACTATTATTTGTCAATTAAAGAGTTCGATTCCCAACAGGTCGATATATTGGTACATCGAACCAGGATATTTTCGAACTAAAAATTATTGCCTTATCCATCCATCTGCTCAGTCTTAATCAAGAATATCATTTCTTTGTCAAAAAACCATGAATAGTGCTGAAGTATAAAAAACCGTAACAGTTACCCAAGAGGACATATCTAATGTTCCATTCCAAACATCTCGCGTATGTGATATAGCTGCTTTAAGGTAAGTTTTGAGTCGGCTGAGTAGTAGTTTCCCGTGCTATTTGTACTTAAAAATGAAGCTTTAGCCGTTCAGCTCCACTTTTAGTAATACCTTGTTGTGCATTCGTTTTTATTAAGTGGTTATTGGATTTACTTGTATTTGTCCACCAACAGCTTTCAATACTTTCATTATTGTTGCAAATTGAGGTTTTGCACCGTCAGAAAGTGCTTTGTATAAACTTGGTCGGCTAAGTCCAGTTTCTTCTGCAATTTTGGTCATTCCAATAGCTTTTGCAATGTGTCCGATAGCTGTAATTATTTCCGCATCATTACCGTCTTCCAAAACCGTGTTGAGATATTCGGCAATCATTTCGTTGCTGTCCAAATAGTCTGCGATGTCAAATTTTGATGTTTCCATTTTTACTTTTTTAATTTGTTCCAAATTTCTTTTGCTTTTTCAATGTCTTTTTGTTGAGTTGATTTGTCGCCACCAATTAGCAGAACGATAATTTTTCCGCCTGTTTCTTTGAAGTAAACCCGATAGCCTTTTGCGTAATTTATCTTTAATTCGCTAATTCCATCCCCAACCGGTTCACAGTCGCCAAAATGTTCGTCATTTTCGAGCTTCTGTATTCTGAAAAGAATTTTTGCTTTGGCTTTCAAATTCCTTATTTCCGCAACCATTTATCAAATTCTTCTGTTTTCTCAATGAAGTACATCTGTAAAAGTGTATTCGTTTGGATACAAAGTTGCAAAAATAAATTTAATCCCGTTACATTAAGTTGTTTTTATTTTGAATTTCGTTTAGTGGACGTTCTCTAACCTAGTCTCTTATTGCAGGATACAGATGCCATAAAACATAACTTGATTCCGCAAGAGCTTTCTCCTGCGCAAACCTCAATCATCTATGCTAATGAAGCAGACGTGTTAAATGTTGCATTATTCGGAATAACGGCCAAACAATGGAGAGAAGCAAATCCCGAACTAAAAGGGAATATTCGGGATTATGCAACTATTAATGAATTAATTTGTCTGGCAAATATAGAAAACCTAAACGCAGTTTTTATAAACGAAAAGATTTCACAAAAGGAAAGGCTGGTAAGACTGAACAAAATTGCAATTCAACAAATGAGTATATTACAAGACATTGAAAATAGAAAATTGCTAAAATAGACCTTTCGCTGGGTCAGGCCTCAATCAGTTCTTG
>JBAYRG010000256.1:0-4794 GCA_041676805.1 Proteiniphilum sp. | reverse complement strand
TCTCTTTCCTTCGCCTTTATCTGTTGTACCTTCTCCTGGGTCTCTTTTTCATCCTGTTCTATTGCCTGAAGTAGTTGTCGGGCATTGTCGCGTGACATCTGTTCCGGCTGGTCGGGTTGTTCCGCACGTTTCTCCTGATTCTGGTCATTCTGCTGCGGTTGTTGTTCCTGTTGCTGATCCTGATCTTGTTGTTGTTCCTGCTGATCATCTTGTTGATCATCGTCTCCGCCGCCCTGCTCTTCTTCATCTTGAATCATTTTCTGTACGACCGCCAAGTTGTACCGGGCCTCATCATCCTGGGGATTCAACCGCAACGCCATCTTATAAGCCTCCATCGAACCCTGCAACTCTTTCTTCTGCAGCATCGTATTTCCTGTGTTATGCCATGCGGCAGAGGCTGCTGTCGGGTTTTCCTGCTCTAATGAAGTATAATGGTTATACATCTCCATGGCTTGGTCCCACTCTTTTTGCCGATAGAGTGCATTTCCCAAATTAAAGTTTGCCTCTTTGGATGCGGCATTCCCCTCCACCGCATTCTGATAGGATTTAACCGCATCTGAAAATTTCTCTTGCCGGTACTCCTTATTCCCTTTTCGGATGTTCTTCCGGACATCTTTTTGTGCGGAAGCAGTTACAGGAAGCAGCATCCCTACCAGAAAAAACAGGATATATTTTATCAGAAACTTATTCATTCAACAATCCTTTGTAAAAATTGGCAATTACTATAAAATTAAAAACAATTATCAAATCAGTAAACCATCACTACCCCCCGACATGTCGGGGCAAGTCGTCCCGATTTCCCGATAAATCGGGACAGGCTATCGGAATCATCACATCATTTAAACACTCTCACATTCCTGAAGAGTGGATTTTTCTTGTCATAGAGAAGTATCTCCAGTATAAGTACCACCAGTATTATCCAGGCGAGCATCGAAAATTTCTCATCATACTCCGAATAGGTAAGGCTGGTAGTCTTGCCTGTTTCCAATTCATCGAGTTGCGTCTCCAATGCCCGGATAGCACTGTTTGAGTTGTCTGCCCGGATATAAAATCCTCCCCCGCTTTGTGCTATCTCCATCGCCATCTGTTCATTCAGTCGGGAGACCACCACATTGCCTTCGGAGTCGGTCATGAAATTGCTCCCATACTCAGTTGAACGTATCGGTGAACCGTCGGGTGAGCCGATTCCGACCAGATTAATCATCACACCTGCCTTTGCCGCTTCTGCAGCAATGTTTACAGCATTTTCGCCATGATCTTCACCATCGGTAATGATCACCATCGCCTTACTCATCTCCTGGTCACCCGAAAAACAACTCATCCCCAGGCTGATTGCTTGTCCTATCGCTGTGCCTTGTATTGGTACAAGGCTTGGGTCTATGGTGTTGAGGAAGATTTTTGCCGACTGGGTATCTGATGTCAGCGGCATCTGTACATAGGCCTCCCCCGCGAAAACGATCAGTGCGATCTTGTCATTCTTGCGCAGGTCGATCAGCCTCGATAATATCTGCTTGGCACGCGCCAGCCGGTTGGGTGATGCATCTTCGGCCAGCATCGAGTTGGAGACGTCGATGGCAATGACCAATTCGATTCCCTCTTTCTCCACCGTCTCCACCTTCGTGCCGAATTGTGGCCGGGCAATCATAAAGATACCCGCGCACAATGTCGCGAAGATCAACCAAAACTTCAGATAGGAACGCTTCAGGGAGAGTTCGGGCATCATCATCTTGAGCGTGGTGAGATTACCCAGTTTTTGGACATCCTTCCGCTTTTTGATGTTCAGATAGATGTATATCGCCAGCAACAGGGGCATGGCGAAAAATAACCATAAATATTCCGGATTTCCGAATCTAAACATATCTATCCTATTTTATCAAGGCACGTTCCTCAACCACGTCCTTCGTAATAATAACTCCAATAACACCAATCCCAGTGCAGCCAGGGCGAAAGGGAGGAACAGCTCTTTGCGTCGTGTCACATTCTGCACGCTGATCAGGTACTTCTCCATCTCGTCGATCTCGTCATACACCTGGCGAAGCCCTTCGGTATCCTGTGCGCGGAAATATTGTCCTCCTGTCATCGCGGCGATCTCGGTGAGCGTCTTCTCATCGATATCCACCTGCATATTCTGCATTCTGACTCCTCCGTATGGAGAAGGTACCGGAGTGAGAGCCATCCCTTTGGTGCCCGCTCCCACCGTATAGACCCGAATGCCATAGGAGCGTGCCAGGTCGGCAGCAGTGAGGGGGGCGATCTGACCGCTGTTATTGGTTCCATCGGTCAGCAGTATCACTATACGCGACTCCGATTCACTCTCTTTCAGTCGGTTCACCGAGGTAGCCAATCCCAGTCCGATAGCCGTACCATCCTCTATCATTCCGAACTCTATCTCATTGAGCAAGTTCAATAATATCTTATGATCGGTAGTGAGTGGACACTGCGTGAAACTTTCGCCTGCAAAGATCACTAATCCGATATTGTCGTTGGGACGATCGGTAATAAACTCCGACGCCACCTTCTTGACCGCCTGCAGTCGATCCGGTTGCAGGTCCTGTGCCAGCATGGAACCCGACACGTCGAGTGCCAATACGATATCGATCCCTTGTGTTTCAGTCTCTTCCCAACTGTTCACCGATTGTGGACGGGCAATTATCACGATGATCAATGCAATGGTGATCATTCTCAAAGCGAATGGGAGATGACGCATATAAACCCTGACATCAGGTTTCATTCCTCCAAACGCGTTTGTTGAGGCGAGCTTGAACGAAGCTTGTGTCTTCGACAAACGTAGCACATACCACACGATCAGTGGGATAATTAGCAGCGACAGATATAGGTATTCAGGATGCAAAAATTCCATCGTCATTCACTTTTTTCAATATTACTCTCCTCTTCTTTTCGTCTTTCGGTTGTCAAGTCTCCTCCTTCTCCCCCTCTTTCCCAACCTATTCCGGTCTCCTTGTGCTCCCCTTTCCTGTCAGATTCCTCTTCTTTCACTACCAAATCAGGTTCCCGGGTCTGGTTCACAAAGAAGTAAGCATTTACCAGACTCAGATCGTTTTCATCGGGATAGGGTTTATACTTTGCAAATTTCACCAAATCGGAGGTCGACAGGATCTGTTTCAGGTTTTCATATACCGACTCTATATCCGTTATTTTGCGGATCTCATTCAGTATCTCTCCTGAGGTCATCTCCATCGCATTGATCCCTTCTCTTTCATAGATGTAGGTGCGCAGGATATCTGTCAATTTGCTATAGAATTCTTTCTCCCTGCCCTGCAGCCATATTTTCTCTGCTTTGAGTTTGTCCAGTTCAGTGAGTGCGCGTATATGTGCCGGCAACACTTCCGGAGGTGTAAAGAAATAACCTTTTTTCTTTTTATTCAGTACAAGGTAGATGATAAAACCAATCACCCCGATGATCAGTATCACTCCCAATAGAATCCAGAGTATCCATAAGTAGTCGGTCCATACGAAAGGAGCTTTTCGTACCGGTTTTATATCGTGAAGTTGCAATTGCCTGAAATCGATGGAGTCGGTCTCACCCTTGTTGATCTTTTCCAGATAAGCCAATGTGGAATCGGAAAGTTCAGGAGAAGTGACCTTTAACCCGAATGAGTTGGAGTAGATGGTGTCTGTTCCGTCGAAAAAAGGGATATAGGGTATATGGTAAAGGGTGGAATCGAACGAAGTGACTAGGTACCTAAAATTAAGGGTCATCACATTGTTCTCGATAAGAGTGTCGGGAGGTAGCATGGCAATCACTTCGATACCGGGCACCATCTCTTTTTCATATACCGGGAAATGAATGATCCTCTCTTTGGGGGCAATCACTTTGAGGTTGATCAGCGCCTGTTCTCCGATTAATATTTCAGTAGGCTGTACCGTTGCCTGCACTGAGGTTTTCTGAGCGGCAAGGGGAGCAATCCATATAAGGCATAGCACCACTGCTGCTGTTGGGATTGAGATGATATGTTGTTTTTTCCGTTTCAAAGTTACTTTCTCTGTTTAAATAGTTGCAGTAACAATTTTACATAATCGCTTTCGGTGGAGACCGACACGCTGTCCACCCCGCTTTGGCGGAAGACATTGTTCATCGACACTTGCAGGTTATTCCACCATGAGCGGTAACGATCTCTCACTTTTTTGGAAGAGGTGTTGATCCATCGTTCTTCTCCCGTTTCGGGATCCCTGACTTTCATCAAGCCTATCGGTTGTAATTCAGTGCTTAGCTTGTCGTACACCTGGATAGCCGCCACATCATGCTTCCTGGCTGCAATCCGCAGTGCCTGCTTGTAATCGCCGGTATCAATAAAGTCTGATATCAGGAAGGCGGTACACCGCTTTTTGATGGCGTTGGTCATGTAACGGAGCGTCACATTCAGATCCGTACCATTACCTTCGGGTTGGAAACCAAGTATCTCCCGGATAATGTAGAGGATATGTTTTCTCCCTTTCTTTGGAGGAATAAATTTCTCCACTTTGTCGGTAAAGAAAATCACGCCGATTTTATCGTTATTCTGGATGGCAGAGAATGCCAGTGTAGCCGCGATTTCCGCTACTATATCTCTTTTCAACAACGATTGGGATCCAAAGCCGAGACTTTCAGACACATCAATCAGCAACATCACGGTCAGTTCACGCTCCTCTTCAAATATTTTGATATAGGGTCGGTTGTAACGTGCCGTCACATTCCAGTCGATATCGCGCATATCGTCTCCATACTGATACTCCCGAACCTCAGAGAAGGCCATACCACGCCCCTTGAACGCAGAGTGATACTCTCCCGCGAAG
>JBAYRG010000255.1:0-4795 GCA_041676805.1 Proteiniphilum sp. | reverse complement strand
TGATACCCTTCAGCACCTGCATGGAGTGGATCAGTCCCGACTGTTGCGAGTGGGGCAGGTCGATCTGGGTGATATCCCCCGTGATGATCATTTTGCCATTCAGTCCCAATCGTGTCAGGAACATCTTTATCTGCGGCTTGGTGGTGTTCTGGGCTTCATCCAGGATGATGACCGCGTCATTCAGGGTTCGGCCGCGCATAAAAGCGAGGGGAGCGATCTGTATGATCTTATTCTCGATATACTCTTTCAGTTTCAGCGGGGGGATCATATCCTCCAGCGCATCATAGAGCGGTTGCAGGTAAGGGTCGATCTTCTCCTTCATGTCGCCGGGCAGGAAGCCCAGTTTCTCTCCTGCTTCCACGGCGGGGCGGCTCAGGATGATCTTTCGAACTTTCTTCGTCTTGAGCGCCCTGACTGCCAGAGCGATGGCGGTATAAGTCTTTCCCGATCCGGCAGGACCGATGGCAAACACCATGTCATTCTCGTCGAATGCTTCCACCAGCTTTTTCTGATTGGCGGTACGGGCCAGGATAGGCTTCCCGTTTAGTCCGTGGATAATAAGATTGTCCACATTCACTATCGCGGGCGCCTTACCTTTCACAATATCGAGGATATCCTCCTCTTTCAGCAGATTCATCTCGTTGCTGAACTTCTCCAGCTCATGGACCTTCTCTTCAAAGCCGGTCAGTTCCTCCTCCTCGCCGATCACTTTGATCACATTTCCCCTTGCCACAATACGCAACTTGGGGTAGAGTGTCTTGAGCAACTGGATATTGCTGTTGTTGATGCCGAAAAAGACAACCGGATCCACATTCTCTATGATAATGATGCGTTCAATCATTCTCCGCTATTTGAGAAGTTTAACGAATATTGATGAGATTTGTTCTCTTGTCCCTCAATATAATTAATAAACGCGTTGTTTACAAGCCGGTTTCCGCCGGGAGTGGGATAGTCGCCTGAAAAGTACCAGTCACCACCGTTATTGGGACATGCCTTGTGGAGATCTTCAATGCTTTGGAAAACGATCTTCACTTCGGCTTTTATCTCTTTGGAAGTAAGCATTTGGGCGATCTTATCAGAGATCTCCTCATCGGTAAAAGCGGCATAGATATCCTTCACATGATTGACGATATGCTCTTTTTTCATATGGCGCTGGGCTACCGATTTCCTGTAGGTCTCGTCGATCACAGATTGCATGCCGCGTTCTTTCAGTAAGGCGATGGCGGCTTTGAAAGCGATGAATTCACTCATTTTCGACATGTCTATGCCGTAACAGTCGGGGTAGCGTATCTGCGGGGAAGAGGATACGATGATGATCTTTTTAGGATTGAGCCTGTCCAATATTTTGATGATGCTCTGTTTCAATGTCGTTCCGCGGACGATACTGTCATCGATGATCACCAGGCTGTCGACCCCTCTTTTCAGTGAACCATACGTCACATCATAGACGTGTGCCGCGAGGTCGTTTCTTGTATTTCCCTGTGCAATGAAGGTGCGCAGTTTGATATCCTTGATGGCTACCTTTTCTGAACGAACTCTCTTTGAGAGGATGGTGTCGATCTCTTCCTTGCTCAGCAAATTGCCTTTCTCGAGGATAGTGAGTGCTTTCTTGTGATTGAAATGATCTTCCAACCCCTGTAGCATACCAAAGTAGGCCACTTCGGCTGTATTGGGGATAAAGGAGAATACCGTATTGTCGAAATCACCGTTTGCCACATCCATGATCTTGGGAACCAGCAGTTCTCCCAGTTTTTTTCGTTCCCGGTAGATGTCATAATCGGAGCCGCGTGAAAAATAGATCCGCTCGAAAGAACAGGGAGTAATTTTTTTCTTCTTCTCCAGTATCTGATGCAGGTTGATGGAGCCGTTACGTTTTACTATAAGCGCTTCTCCCGGCTGGAGTTCATGTACATCGTCTTTCTTCAGGTTGAATGCTGTCTGGATAACCGGACGTTCCGACGCCACTACGGCCACTTCATCGTCGTGGTAATAGAATGCGGAGCGGATACCCCATGGATCACGCAGCACAAAAGCATCGCCGCAGCCAATCAATCCACAGAGGGCATATCCTCCGTCCCATATTTCGGAAGAGCGCCTTAGAAGGGACGGTATATCGAGCTTCTCGGCGATCTGTTGACTCACCTCCTGTCCGTTCATCTGCTCTTTGTCCAGGAGATCATACTGATATTGTACTTCCCTGTCCAGATAATGGCCGAGAGACTCAAGCATGACGAAGGTGTCGGCATAATCGCGTGGATGCTGTCCCTCCTGAAGGAGTTGGTTGAACATTTCATCCACATTGGTCATATTGAAATTACCTGCCAAGGCAAGGCTCCTCGATGCCCAGTTATTGCGGCGCAGGAGTGGATGCACGTAGCTGAGGCCGCTCTTGCCGGTAGTACTGTAGCGCAGATGCCCGATGAAAAGCTCGGCAGCGAATGGGATCGCTTTCTTGACAAACTCGATATCACTCAGTTGCTCTTTTGTGAATTGCTGGAATGATCTGTGCACATGAGAGAAAATTTCAGATATGGCACTCGACCCCAATGCCCGCTCCCTGAAGATAAATTCATTGCCGGGGGAGGCTTCCAGCTTCACCGCACCCAGACCGGCTCCTTCCTGTCCGCGGTTATGTTGCTTTTCCATGAGCAGGTACATCTTGTCCAGCCCGTACAGCCATGTCCCGTATTTTTTGTAATAATAATCGAGGGGTTTCAGGAGGCGGATTACCGCGATCCCACATTCGTGCTTGATAACATCAGTCATTGATAAACCTTTCTGTAATTAAGGCACAAATTTACGCTTATTTGTGGAGATTTTGCCGGTATCGGTAGGATAATCTTATCAAAAAAATGTCAATGAACCGGTTTTTCGAATAGTTGATGTTTCTAATGAACAAAATAAATTTTATTCAACAATGATTGGGTAAAATCGCTTAGTAGAGATTATCTTTGTAGAGATAACGGTTTAAAATACCCCAAAGGGATTCATTGCAATGATACGATTTACGAAATTTGTATAAATAAGATCAAATCAAATGGACTGGGAACGCTTATTGTCTGCAAAGAGGTTTGGAATGGAGCACTACGAGCATGCGAAGAAGCATGAACGGACGGAGTATCAGCGTGATTATGACAGGTTGATCTTTTCGTCGCCTTTCCGCCGATTACAGAATAAAACACAGGTATTTCCTCTTCCGGGAAGTGTTTTTGTACATAACCGGCTGACACATAGCCTGGAAGTTGCCAGTGTGGGTCGCTCGATAGGAGAGAATGTAGGACGGGAGTTGCGTAAAAAATATCCCGGATTGGATGCTCATTTCGAAGAGATCGGATCAATCGTTGCCGCGGCATGCCTGGCACACGACATGGGAAATCCGCCGTTTGGCCATTCCGGTGAGAAGGCTATCTCCACTTTCTTTTCTGAGGGGAAGGGCGCTTGTTTGAAAAATGAGGTGGACCAGGAGGGAGGACGCTGGAGCGATTTCACCTGCTTCGAAGGGAACGCCAATGCCATACGTTTGCTGATGCATCAGTTCAGGGGCAGGCGAAAGGGTGGTTTTGCAATGACCTACTCCACATTGGCCTCTATCGTGAAATATCCCTATTCTTCGGAGTTGAGTGGCGGGAAAAATAAATTTGGCTTCTTCGCCTCAGAGGAGGAAGATTACTGTCGGATCGCGGAAGATTTGGGCATCCTTCGACAAAACAAACAGCCGTTGAAATTTGTCCGTTATCCGTTGGTTTACCTGGTAGAGGCTGCCGACGATATCTGTTACCAGGTGATGGATATCGAGGATGCGCATAAATTACGTTTACTTACCACCGAAAAGGTCATAGAGTTGCTGCTCGATTTTTTTGAAGGAGAGAGCCGTGAGCGATGTGTGACAATCTTATCCTATGTGAGCGATGTGAACGAGCAGATTGCCTATCTGCGTTCTGCTGTGATCGGTTTGCTTGTCAACGAATGTTCCGCGCTGTTCCTGGCCAATGAAAAACAGATTCTTTCAGGAGAGTTTGCCGGCACACTGATTGGAAATGTTTCCCCGGTTATCGCGAAGGCTTATGGTCGTTGTACCGCATTTGCCCGTCAGTATATATATCGCTCTAAAGATGTGCTGGATATTGAATTGGCCGGTTACCGCATCATTGGTTATCTGCTTGAAGTTTTTACCGATGCCATCCGTAATCCCGATCATGCCTATTCGAAACTCTTGCTTGACAGGATCCCGGAACAATATGAAACGGATTCGGCTACCCTCTACGGTAAGACTCAATCGGTGATCGATTACATCTCCGGTATGACCGATCTCTATGCGCTTGATTTATATCGCAAAATAACAGGAATGGGGTTGCCTGTTGTTTAGTTTCGCTTACAATTTGATAAAAAACAATATTTTTTTATTTTTTATTGAAATTATTTGTGTAGATTTAATTTCTTTTTTATATTTGCATCGTGGTTTTTTCATAATAGTATTAGATTTAAGGTTAACATGTTTGGCAGAGTGTCGAGAGACATTCTGCCAAATGCTTTAAAGAGTAGTTTTCAAACCCCACTATTTTCTGAAGTATGTGAGATTAGAAATAGACTGTTGTTCATTTAAAAAATTATATGCTTCGTGTATTTTATTTTTTATCTTTCATAAACTTTTTTATTTTTGTACTATAAAATTAAGGTATGCGAAAAATAATTTTCATTTTTTCTGTCCTCCTCCTTTCTTTCTCTTTTATACAGTGCAATTCAAAAGAAAAGGTGCTCAATAAGAAGCTTGAAGAAATAGCAGTCAATCTCAATA
>JBAYRG010000254.1:0-4796 GCA_041676805.1 Proteiniphilum sp. | reverse complement strand
TCAGTAAGATTGCTGTCGAGGTGAAAGCTGATGAGGCGGTCATCCATAAGGAGTACCATCTGTCGAGCGCAGATCCCAAAATCGTGGGTGTGGAGCAGAGTATTCCCGTGGGGCATACCAATTATATCATTGCCGACCAGTTGGCCGATATCGGTATGGAGGCAATCCATCCCAAGGCGGCTAAACCGCTGGAGTTGGCAGGCATCAATATCCGTATAAAAAACACATTCGAACCGAGCCATCCCGGCACATTGATATCCCGTGATTATATTTCACCTGAACCACGTGTGGAAATCGTTTCGGGATCGCGAAAAGTGCTTGCCATTGAAGTACACGATCCGATGATGGTGGGTGAAGTGGGGTTCGACGGGCATCTGATGCAATATTTTGTGAAGCATGGAGTGAGTTATATTTTGAAATCAACCAATGCCAACTCCATCACCATGGTGGTGTGGGACAGTGAAAAGAGCAGGGAACTTGTCAGAGTCCTTCAGGAGCAGTTTTACCAGGTGACTGCCGAGCCAATGGCTATTGTTTGTGCGATGGGTTCCAATATCGCACTTCCCGGCTTCCTTTACAGGGCGACAAAGGCATTGTATGAGAAAGGAATCAATGTGGAGAGTTTTGGTCAGTCGCTGATGCAGGTCAATATGCAGTTCGTTATCCAACGAGAGCGGTATGAAGATGCGGTGATGGCATTGAACGAAGCATTGTGTAAGTAGAAACATTGTAGAGATGTGCAATTGCCGTGGCTTTTTCGTTCCGGACAAAATTCGGCAACTTTACGATGCCGCTATTTATAGCACTGGCGGTAAGTTATATGCTGAAAGGCCGTATCAAGGAATTGATGCGTTCTTATTTTGCCCACAAACGGCTTAACCGATATTTCGACAATAAAACCAAAATAGGGATCAAGGATGTGTCTCGTCGGTTTCATTACCGGTAAGGCAATATCATTATTCCTCCTCGTAATGCTGATACAGGAAATCGTTATAGGGAAAACGGGTGATATGGATCTCCTTCACTTTGTCGTAGATGATCTGTTTCAGGTTGTCGATATTCGTTTTCTCCCTGGCTGAAATAAAGATGCAATTTTCCTTCATTTTTTGCATCCATGTTTGTTTCAATTCGTCGAGTGTGTAATTCTCCCGTTTTTTAGGTGTGAGGTCGTCTTCATCCTTTGCTACATGCGAAAATGCATCGATCTTATTGAAGACGAGAATAGTGGATTTCTCGGTTTCGTCGATCTCAAACAGTGTTTTCTCCACAATCGCTATCTGTTCTTCAAAGGCGGGGTGTGAAATATCTACCACATGTACCAGGATGTCCGCTTCGCGCACTTCGTCGAGGGTCGATTTGAACGACTCGATCAGATGGGTGGGAAGTTTGCGGATAAAACCGACGGTATCGGTCAGCAGGAATGGCAGGTTCTCGACAGTCACTTTGCGTACGGTGGTGTCGAGTGTGGCAAATAGTTTGTTTTCAGCAAAAACTTCGCTTTTACTGAGCAGCGTCATCAAGGTGGATTTTCCTACGTTGGTATACCCCACTAACGCCACACGTACCAATTTCCCCCGATTTTTGCGCTGAACGGCTTTCTGCTTGTCGATATCTTTCAGCTCCTGCTTCAGGCGGGATATCTTGTCGAGGATAATACGCCGGTCGGTCTCCAATTGGGTTTCCCCCGGCCCGCGCATGATAGTGCCACCCCCCCCCCGCTGCCGCTCAAGGTGTGTCCACATACGGGTGAGCCGAGGCAAGAGGTATTGGTATTGCGCCAATTCCACCTGCGCTTTGGCATGTGCCGTCTGCGCGCGCATCGCAAATATATCGAGGATAAGACTGGTACGGTCCATGATGCGGATTTTGAGCTCCTTCTCAATATTGCGAAGTTGCCGGGCCGATAGTTCGTCGTCGAAGATGACCACACCCACCTCATTTTCCTCTTCTTTCACATAGCGCTCAATTTCCTGTAACTTTCCGCTGCCCACAAACGTCACGGTGTTGGGCATGTCTAAGCGCTGTACAAAACGTTTTAGAGGAATGAGTCCCGCCGTTTCAGCCAGAAAAGCCAACTCATCGAGGTATTCACTCACCCTCTCTTCGTTCTGGTCGGGTGTGATAAGCCCTACTAAAACGGCATTTTCCTTTTTTATTTCGTTAGTAATGAAATCTTTCATATTTTTTTAGAGTAAAGAGCAAAGAGTAAAGAGTAAAGAATAAAGATTTTGGAGCAGGACCGTTTCAGCCAAAAGTAAAAAGTGAAAAACTAAAAAAGAACCCTTCACATCTTTACTCTTTATTCCTGATTCTTTATTCAAATTTAAAACCAGAATCCAATCCCAGCCGTAATGAACAATTGCGAGTAATCAGGTATGAACTGGTATTTAAACTCGAAATTGGCCCGTATCCTGTAGGCGATGTCATATTGAAATCCAAGTCCAAAGTTTGTTCCCGGGCGATGCTTTTTCCAGCTATCTTCACTCCTATTATCATTCTTTGGAGGGTTGTACTTCCATTGAGAGTAATGGAACCCGGCAATCGGATACAATGAAGCGGAGTAGGAAATCGGAAAGATATAATGCGCATCGGCATCTGTCATCCACATGCTTTTCCCTTTTACTTCCAAAAAAGAGGTGAATGACGGAGCGAAACGTATATTGTTGGTATAATAGTAATGGGCATGCATACCGGCTCCTATACTATTGATGGTTGCTCCATATCCTGTATGTACACCCAATCCGAAGGTGCCTTCGAATTGCGCTTGCATTCTTGGGACGAATAGCAGGGAGAAAAGAAAAACTAAAATAAATATTCGTCTCATATTTTTATTATTCAGAATTCAAAATTCTACTTAACTACTTGTTTTTTTGGGTACTTAGGCGTATTGACACATTATTCACATTATCACATCATCACATCACCGAATCATCACTACTTCCCAACAAATAGGGATCAACAAATCATTCCGCTCCCGAGGCAGAGTTTTTTCTCTTTGTCGTAAACTACCCCGAATTGGCCGGCAGCGATACCCTGTACCGGTTCGGAAGAATGGATGCGATACATGTCGCCAATCTGTGAAATTTTCCCTGATGTGAACTCTGGTGTATGTCTGATTTTGAATGAAATTTCTTTTTCGTCGTCAAAATCACCCCAGATATTTTTGGTGATAAATTCAAAACCCTGCAGGTTGATAACTTCACCATATTGATGTTTCGTGTCGTACCCTTTGGAGACATAAACGATATTCCTCGGTATATCCTTCTTGATCACGAACCAGGGACCGCCACTTAACCCAAGCCCTTTACGTTGGCCAATGGTGTGAAACCAGAAACCTTGATGTTTGCCAAGGATATTGCCGGTCTCCAACTCCACGATAAGTCCTTCTTTCTTACCTAAATAACGCTCAATAAAATTATTATAGTTTACTTTTCCCAGAAAGCAAATTCCTTGGCTATCCTTTCGTTGGGCCGACGGTAACTTCTCCCGGATAGCGATAGCACGCACTTCCGACTTGAGTAGACCCCCGATTGGGAATATCAGTTTTGAAACCTGCAGATAACTTATCTGCCCCAGAAAATAGGTCTGGTCTTTTGTATGGTCTTTCGCAGTGGAAAGCCAAGTCAACCCATCCTGTTCCGTAGTGGTAGCATAATGGCCGGTGGCTATCTTATCGAACTGATGACCCCATTTCTGTTCAAAAACACCGAACTTGATCAATTTGTTGCACATCATATCAGGATTGGGAGTCAATCCACGTTTCACAGAATCGATCGTATAGCGCACCACACTCTCCCAATACTCTTCGTGCAAGGAGACCTCTTCAAAGCGACAACCATATTTCCTGGCAATATAGGATACGATTTCAATATCTTCTTCCGACGGACAATCGATATAGCCATCTTTATCCTCCATCCCTATTTTTATATAAAAGATAGTTGGATCGTAGCCCATCTCCTTTAGCTGATGTACCACAACCGAACTGTCTACTCCTCCTGATACCAGTGCCGCTATCTCCATTCTTGCGATGAGTTTGATGCACAAAGGTACAAATAAGAATTGGATCATGGAAAATGGATTATTTATGATTAAAAGGGAGTTTCATATGATATCTTTGAAAATAAATAGTTTTAATCAGATGAAATAACGGAAAAAGAAAAAATAGTATTACCTTTACAACTTCGGAATGGTGTATCGACAAGCCATTACTGAGATCCTTTGCGGCAGAATTTTTTGTTCATCCGGTTGCAGCCGCCCCCGAAGCCGATTCGGGATTTGAGAGAGAAAAGAAAAAAACGATATAAATGACTTACAGGTGGAATTATTCAACCCTTACAAACGACCAAAAAAATAAAAGAGATGAATTAGCGAAAGAATTAAATTTACATCCCGTTCTTACGGAGCTGCTTATCAAAAGAGGTATAGAGACAAAGGAGAAAGCGACCGGATTTTTGTATCCCAAGCTCAAAGACTTACACGATCCTTTTCTTCTGCCCGATATGGATTTAGCAATCCGGAGGATTGAGAAGGCGCTGGGTAATAAAGAGCGAATTCTTATCTATGGGGATTATGATGTAGATGGTACGACCGCCGTTTCGCTGGTGTACAAGTTCTTTCGAGGAATAACAAGTAATATTGATTATTATATTCCGGACCGGTACGATGAAGGGTATGGCATTTCGTTTCACGGAATCGATTATGCCGTTGAGACAGGCGTAAAGCTCATTATCTCTCTCGATTGTGGCATCAAGGCCGTAGGTAAGGTGGCCTATGCCAAAGAAAAAGGTATTGATTTT
>JBAYRG010000253.1:0-4826 GCA_041676805.1 Proteiniphilum sp. | reverse complement strand
GCCGGAGTCAGTCCTGATGCTCGATTATCATGATCTCTTATCGGGGAACAAGCGGTTTATCTTCTCTTTCCCCTGCCTTCAATATTTGGAAGAAAAGCGGTTATTATTCCGATTAGCGGTAAATAGGCACAAATATTGAACACAAATTCAATGCTTGTTTTATCTGCCAGCCAACCCCAGAAAGCGGAAGCTATACCTGCCATCCCGAATGCCAGTCCAAAGAACAGTCCGGCGATCATCCCCACTTTTCCCGGAACAAGATCGGTGGCGTATACCAGTATGGCGGAGAATGCGGAAGAAAGGATCAATCCGACAAACACTGCAAGAATAATGGTTGTCCCAAGGCCGGCGTGAGGCATTAATAGTGCAAAGGGAGCGGCCCCGAGGATAGAAAACCAGATAATATATTTCCTGCCGAAGCGATCTCCCAAAGGACCTCCTGCGATGGTGCCGGCAGCCACAGCGGCAAGGAAAGTGAACAGGTATAATTGCGAATGTTGCACGGAAACATTAAATTTTTCGATCAGGAAGAATGTAAAATAGCTTGTCATGCTTGCCATATAAAAATACTTGGAGAAGACGAGGAAGAGCAGTACGATTAACGAACTAACCACCTTTTTCCGCGGAAACCTGGCGGATTTTTCCGCCTGTATCTTTCCCTGAGCAGCCATTCTTATATGCAGATGCGCCCGGTACCATCTCCCGACCCTGATGAGGATGATAATAGCCAGCAAAGCGGCCAAGGTAAACCATATAATGGCCGGTTGACCGAAAGGCAGCACAATCAATGCCGCCAAGAGCGGTCCCATGGCACTTCCGAAATTTCCTCCCACCTGAAAAATCGACTGGGCAAGTCCTTTTCTTCCACCTGACGCTAATTGTGCCACTTTGGAAGATTCGGGGTGGAATACCGAAGAACCGATACCAACAAGGGTTACAGCCATGAGAAAAGTGTAGAAATGAGAAGCCATCGATAAAACGATCAATCCTACCAATGTAAAACTCATTCCTATGGAAAGTGAAAAAGGTTTTGGGTGCTTGTCCGTATAAAAACCAATAAATGGTTGTAGCACAGACGAAGCAAATTGAAATGTAAGTGTGATGATGCCTATTTGTGTGAATGAAAAATTAAATTTCTCTTTAATAATGGGATATACGGCTGGAATGACCGACTGCATCATATCGTTGAGTAGGTGGGCAAAGCTGATCGTAAACAGGATTGCATAAATCGTTTTTTGATCAATTATTTCGGACTGTACTTTACTTGCCAACTGTCGTTTATCCTCTATTATCTGTGTGTGTGAATTCATTGAAATGATGTTTCTTCTGTCCTATTTATATCCTTTTGATTCTATCTTTTACTTATGTGATAAGAATCAGGAATGAGGGTGCAAAATTAATAATATTAGTGGTTTACACCTACATAAGATTTTGTTTTTTCTCTGAGATTTCAACTAGTTGATGGAGGAGGTTCCAAACAATAGCAGGTCCTTTTTTGAGCACTTTCAGCGTAGTAAAAACCTGTCCTGAAGTGATACCGGCTTCCCGCCAGCTGGTACCGTTGCTGTAGGTATTCAGTATCACTGGCATGATTTTGTCGATACTGCATGCGAAAATAGCATCGGGAGTCTCTTCTTGTTCAAATTCAAGCCAGAGGTCATAATATTCTTCTGACTGGTTATCGGGAAGAAGTGAGAAGAGCCTTCGGGCAGCTTCGTTTTCCCGTTCAAACTTATCCTCATATCCTCTCTTGTCGAAGATAAATGTATCTCCGGCGTAGATTTCTACTAGATCATGCACAGTGATCATTTTTATGATATGCAACAGGTCGAATTCCGATTTATTTTCGGCATACTCAAAGAAAATCTGTGCGAGTAAGACGCTGTGCCAGGAATGCTCCGCCGTATTCTCACGCCGGGAGTCGTCTACTAAAAAATTTCTACGAATTACGTTTTTGAGTTTATCCGTCTCAAGGATAAAATTGATCTGCTGTTGTAATCTCTCTTCCATAACAATGATTTATTAGGAAAGAACGTATTTGGCGTATTATTGTTTAATCGTTTTTTGTGATCCTTATTGGTCAGTAAGCATTTTTTATGACTCGTTTTTACCTCTTTTAAGAACTATTTATTGATCGGACTGTTATATTCACATTAAAGTATTATTTAAAATTCACAGCGAAGTGTTGTTTTCAAATAGTTTGATTACTTCAGGCTATGTCATACAAGGTAATAGCGCTAAAACAGACAGATAAATGATCCAAAATGATTTACCTGCGATTTTTCGTGATTTCAACCCGATAGAAGATAAGATGTTGAGGGTCATCGACAACGAGGGCAATGTGCTCAATAAAGAGTGGATGCCCGCACTGGATGACGAGACGATAATAGATGCCTATAAACAGATGTTGTATGAGCGGATAGCCGACGAGATGGCTGTCTCCTATCAGCGTCAGGGGCGAATGTACACTTTTACGCCCAACATAGGGCAGGAGGCCATCCATATTGCTGCCGGAATGAATATGAGGAGAGAGGACTGGATGGTACCTTCATTTCGTGAAATGGGTACCTTGCTGGCGAAAGGGGTAACCATGAAAGAGATGTTTCTGTTTTATCTTGGAAATGAACATGGAGGTAGTTTCAAGGATGCCTACCATGTCCTGCCAATCGCAATCTCTATCGGAACACAGTTCCATCATGCTGTCGGTATCGGCTATTCTGTCAAATACCAGAAAAAGGATGAGGTGGTATATACTTTTATCGGTGATGGAGGTACGTCGGAAGGCGATTTCAGCGAAGGATTGAACTTTGCGGGAGTATGGCAGGTGCCGGTAGTCTTCACGATACAGAATAATCAATATGCCATCTCCGTACCGGTGAGTGCGCAGACCAATTCGATCAACCTGGCGGTGAAATCGGTTGCTTTCGGTATTCCCGGTATCAAGGTGGATGGGAACGACTTTTTTGCCATGTATCTTGCTTATCAGACAGCCTCCGAATATGCCCGGTCGGGTAAGGGCGCGGTATTGATTGAGGCATTCACTTATCGTCGCGGCGCACATACCACCTCCGACGATCCCTCGAAATACCGGGGGAAGGATGAAGAGGAGCTGTGGGGGCTGACCGATCCGTTGATCCGCTTAAAACGTCATATGCAAAACAGGGGGATATGGAGTATCGATGAGGAAAAACTTACAAAGGAATATAAATCGGAGATCGATGCCCAGTTTGTGGATGCTGAGAAGAACAAGTCTTATCCCGTGGACGATGTATTCGAACATATGTACACCGATATGCCGGATGAATTGAAAAGGCAAAAGATAGAGTATACACAATTCTTAAGCTGGAAGGAGAAGAGAAGATGAGCGTAATGACAATGGTAAAGGCGATTAATAACGCGCTCGACATAAAGCTGAATGAAGATAGTACTATTGTCGTCTATGGGGAGGATGTAGGTGTGGAAGGCGGTGTTTTCCGTGTGACCGAAGGGTTGCAAAAGAAATATGGCGCCGATCGTGTTTTCGACTCCCCGCTGGCAGAATCGGGTATTGTAGGCAGTGCCCTGGGGATGGCGGTATCGGGTCTGAGACCTATTGTGGAACTGCAATTCGAAGGATTTACTTTCCCGGCATTCAACCAGATACTTTCCAATGTGTCCCGTATGCAGAATCGCTCCCGTAAAAAATATGGAGTTCCTATGGTGATCCGTTTTCCTTACGGAGGAGGTATCAATGCATTGGAGCATCATTCCGATAGTCCGGAAGCACTTTTTGCCCATATACCGGGATTAAAAGTGGTGATTCCGTCTACTCCCTATGATGCGAAGGGGTTGATGATTGCAGCTATTGAGAGCAATGACCCGATTATCTTTATGGAACCGAAACGGATCTACCGTGCGATTAAGCAGGAGGTTTCGGAAGAGAAATTCACTCTTCCCCTGGGTAAGGCCAAGGTAGTACAGGAAGGAACGGATATAACAGTAGTAGCTTTCGGCGCCATGATCCGTGAATGCCAGAGAGCGATCGCGATGGCACAGGAAGCAGGTATCTCGGTTGAGTTGATCGATTTACGCTCTATTTATCCTATCGACCGGGAGACTATTGGTAATTCCGTAAGGAAAACAGGGCGTATGATTGTGGTGGCGGAAGCACACCAGTCGTTCAGTGTGGGATCGGAGCTGATCGCCATAGCCAATGAAGAGGCTTTCCTCTATCTGGAAGCACCTCCCAGAAGAGTGATGGGTTTCGATACCATTGTTCCACTGGCCCAAGGAGAGAAATATTATATTATTTCGCCCGACCGTATTTTTTATGAAATTGAGAAGAGCATTAAGTTTTAAGAAGGTGGAAAAATGGAAAAGTGGTTAAGAGTGAAGAGAACTTAAATCTTGAATTTTGAATTTTAATCGTATGAAGTTTGTATTTAATTTTCCCGACTTAGGTGAAGGACTCGAAGAGGGTACTATCCTGGAGTGGTATGTGTCGGAAGGTGATAGTGTACAAGTAGGTGATTCTCTTGTGCAGATGGAGACTGATAAAGTGGTAGCCGATATCCCTTCACCGAAAAGCGGAACGATTGCTGTACGTCATGGTAACGTGGGTGATGTGATCCGCGTAGGCTCACCGCTTGTGGAGATCCTAATCGAAGGAGTGGAGGGAAGTGACCGGAAGGAACAGGAAAAGGAAGGTGCAGGCAAAGAGGTGTTTGAGAGTATAGAATCCCGGGTTCAGGCAATTTCAGAATCGGAAGATGGTGCGGCAGTAGTAGGCACTATGGAGTTGGCCGGTGATGGTGCTGTGATGGCTGCCAGCAATGAGGGCGCTGCCG
>JBAYRG010000252.1:0-4845 GCA_041676805.1 Proteiniphilum sp. | reverse complement strand
TTAACCCAACTTTCCGCCTTATCCTCTCGTGAAGTTAAATTCAAGTTAAAAACAACTTGATTTCGTTGTCTAAACAGTTAAATTGGGACAGTGGCTAACCGTAAAATGCTGATATTGAGATGTGGTTTTTTTCGACATTTCATTTGTAGTACCCATCCGGGGTTGGATAAGGAGGTTTATTTTCAGACCTTTGCGTCATGCATTTTAGCGCCACATATCGTCACAATCCTCAGACTGGACAAAACGAACCGTACTACCGTCTGAAGGAAACATACCGGGATTCGGCCGGTATCGTGCGCAGCCGTATCCTGCTTTCACCGGGATTTATAAAGGGTTTGAGCGGAGAACAGTTACGGGATGTCTCTGTCGGGTTGACCCACAGGATGGAACACAAGGATGAGGCGGACCTGTTTGGCGATGCCTATGAAGCGCATGAGTCACCGGTAAAAGAGTGGATCGACTCCCTGTGGGGCATGATGGTTTCGCAAAACAAAATTGACATTGACCGCAAGAAAGACGAGCTTCGCATCCGGGCGGAGCGCAACTTTTTGTTTGGCGACACATTGGAAGGCAGGGAAGCCCGCGAGATGGGTGCCGAATGGTGCTGTTACCAGGCCGTGGAGCAGTTAGGCGTGGCCGGCCTGTTGAGAAAGGAGGGCTGGGACGAGGAGTTCATCTCAAAGGCGTTGGCATCGCTCATAACCCGCACGGTGTATCACGCTTCAGAGTATAAGTCGTTACGCCTCATGCGGGAGAACTCGGCCGTATGCGAGCTTCTCGGCTTCCCTGCCTCGGATATGAACACGCATAACATTTATGACATTCCATTGGAGTTTTACAAGATAAAACAATCGCTGGAGTCCCACCTCTCGAATAAAACCAACCATTTGTTTAATTTGCAGGACAAGATCGTTTTGTTCGATTTAACCAACAGCTACTTTGAAAGCTCCAAAAAATCCAGCAAACTGGCAAAATTCGGCCGCAGCAAGGAGAAACGCTCCGATGCCAAACTGGTCGTTTTGGCGATGGTGATCAATGAGGAGGGGTTCATCAAGTATTCTTCCGTATTGGAGGGAAACACCTCGGATCCATCTTCTCTTCCGGCCATGATAGAGAACCTGAGCCTGCAGAGCCATTCCCCAAAGGATAAATCATTGGTTGTCATGGACGCGGGAATTGCAACGGAGGAGAACCTGGCACTGATCGTGTCAAAAGGATACGATTACCTGTGTGTGTCACGCAAAAAGCCGAAGGCCGTCCCCCGAGGAGATGAAGTGGTGGTGTACGACAATAAAGGACAACCCATCACGCTTTCCGCGGTGGAATCACAAGGGGAACCGGGGTACTATCTCCATGTCAGGAGCCATGCCAAGGGATTGAAAGAACGCAGCATGAACAGGCAATTCCGGGAACGGTTCGAACAGCGGCTGCAATGCATAGAATCTTCCATACACAAGAAATCCGGGACAAAAAAGTATGACAAGGTTTGTGTGCGGATCGGACGGGCAAAGGAAAAATACCCTTCCATACAGAAACATTACGACGTACAGGTGGAAAAGGATGAGTCGGAAACGGTCACCCGGATCACATGGTCGGTCAAGGACCAGGCGGATATGGACAGCTCGTCGGGAGTATATTACTTGCGGACATCGCGCCCGCTTTTGGATGAACAGACCATCTGGGAATATTACAATATTATCAGAAACGTGGAAGATTCATTCCGTACCCTGAAATTGGATCTGGACCTGCGTCCCATTTACCACCAGAAGGATGAGTCGACAGAGGCACATATTTTCTTTGGATTGCTTTCATATTGGGTGGTGAACACGATCAGGGTGCAACTTCTCAGGAAAGGGATAAACCATGACTGGACGGAATTGACCCGGATCATGGCCACCCAGAAAACAGTCACCACATGCGCCAAAAACAAACTGGGAGAAATGGTAAGCATGAGAGTGTGTACTGTCCCGGAAGAAAAACTGCAGGGCATATACGATGCTCTTTTGTATAAAAACCAACCGTATAAACGAAAAAAAATTTGTAGTACCCAAACGTAATCGCGATAAACCGCAAATTATTGATTAGCAAAAGGTATGGGGAATATTGCGGAAAGTTGGGTTAATCATGAATTTGGGTGAAATCATTTTCATGCTCGTTTCATAGAAATAAAAAGATTAATGTTTATCCATCATTATAACAAGTGCGCCCCCCGTAATAAGCAGACCTCCCAGTATGACCCGCCAACTGACCGTTTCTTTCAGGATCAGGAAAGATAACAGGATAGCGATAACAACACTCAGCTTATCGATGGGAACCACTTTTGAGGCATCGCCCAACTGTAAAGCCTTGAAATAAAATATCCATGAAAGACCCGTAGCTACCCCTGAAAGGATAAGGAACAACCAGTTCATATGGTTCAGGTCTTTTATCCCGTGAATTGTATTACTGAAATAGACAATTCCCCAAGTGATAAGAAGTATTACAACGGTCCTGATGGCTGTGGCCAGATTGGAATCTACGTCCTTAAGTCCTATCTTGGCAAAGATGGCTGTCAGGGCTGCAAACACGGCCGATAATATCGCATAATATTTCCACATACTCCATCCCTCCTGTTACTCTTAATCGAATGCGACCAGTCTAAAACTTAACTTTCACACCAGCGGTAACGATTTGCGTTTCATAATAATTTTCATAAACAGCTTCAAAACCTGTGTTATGCACAGTTTCTTTTATTCCCATCGTATTAAAGATATCCCTCATGGAAAGCAATAATTCGATCTTGTCATCTTTAAAGTTTTTCCTGAAGCCAATATCGATTCCATCCCGGGCATCACGTCTTCCCTGAGGGATATTCATCGGGGCGAAATGTACACCAGAAAGTTGAATTTGACAACTTTTTCCGATATTATATTGATTGTTTATTTTGGCATACCATGTATTGTCTGTACTTTCCGGCAGGAAAAAAGGTCGTTCATAGGGAAAATACAACGTTCCATCATAGGCAGAAATATGATTTTGGAAGAAATTGAAACTACCCGATACTTTCCATGAATCATTGACTTGTTGTTCTGCAATCAGCTCCATTCCTGTATTCTTGATTATACCGGTGTTCTCATAAACTTTATTGATTATGTCATACTTCTGGTTTTGTTCGTCGATCGCATAAATCCGTGAATAGGGGGCGTGGGTGATCTTGTGATACCCCGAAAGGAAGACAGAACCGGTATCCCAGAAATACCTGTAGGCCAATTCAAAATTATGCGTATACTGGGGACGCAGGTACGGATTACCTACTTTCAACAGTTCGGGATCATCATATTAATTTCCCGGTGCAAATATCACATCCGAATTTGTAGAAAAATTGAATAGTCAAGGAAAGTGAACACTTCGGCATAAGTCGTCTTTAGTACATCAATAGTCGGCTATTGCAAAGCTTACTTAATAAAATCTATCTACCGGAAAAATTCAAAATATCTTCTAAATCAATCCTTTTTTTGCATCAATTAAATTAACGATGATAAATGGAACGGACAGTTGCAATCCTTATTGTTGCGATGGGGATTATTCAGGGAAGTATCGCACAGGAAGCTGACACAACGGAGATAATATTGCCCAAAAATGCGATAGGGATTATTCAGGATATTAGTCCGAAAGTTGCAGACACAACAGATGTGATAATAATCGAGAATGAAGAACTTCAAGAAAAAAAAGCGCCTTATACAAAATTTATCGTGCCCACGGCTTTGGTATCTTACGGGCTTATAACAAGGGTAAACAAGCCACTGAAGGAACTGGATCATAGCACACATGATGAAATATGCGAACATTTACATGTCAAAATTCCTATTGACGATTATTCTCAATTTGCACCTGTTGTTGCCGTTTATGGTTTGGATTTGATAGGAATAAAAGCTGCACATAATTTTAAGGACAGAACATTCATAGTGGCAACCTCTTATATTATCATGGGGCAAGTAGTAGGCAACATGAAAAAAGGTTTTGGTATTGAACGTCCTGATGGATCGAATAAGAGATCTTTCCCTTCCGGCCACACTGCTACTGCCTTTGTGGGAGCACATATTCTGTTCAAAGAATATAAGGAGACTTCCCTGTGGATAGGAATGGCCGGTTACGCAGTTGCGGCAGGAACCGGGATATTACGTGTTCTCAACAAAAAACATTGGGTAAGTGATGTGGTTACCGGAGCCGGTGTGGGCATGTTATGCGTGGAAACCAGTTATCTTTTACTCCCGGTTTTCCATAAAGTATTCAGTATAAAAGAGAGTTCCTATAATCTTGTCGTAGTGCCGTCAATCGGTATGGATAATTATGGGATAGGATTGGCATATTCATTTTAAAGGAGATTATTCACCATGCTCGATAAAATCATACCCTACGAGAAGGATTTGTTTTTTCTAATAAACAGTTCCCACAACTATTTCCTTGATTGCACGATGTGGCTCTTTTCGAGTATCAAGACATGGAGTCCACTCATAATTGTCATCATATTCCACGTAGTTTATAAGAGATCGTGGCAACAATGGCTTCCCGTTTTAATTGCAATAATTCTTGTATTTGTACTAAGCGACCAGTTTTCAAGCCATATCATGAAGCCTTTAATTGTCCGTCCCCGTCCATCCTACTATCCCGGAATCATGGAATATGTGAGAATAGTTAATGATTATAGGGGTGGTGGAGTTTATGGTTTTGTTTCAGGACATGCTTCAAATAGCTTTGGATTTGCCATCCTTTCCACCCTGTTATTCAAAAATAGGATATACAGTATTGTCGTATTTATATGGGCTACAATCATGGCCTATTCACGTATCTATTTAGGGGTGCATT
>JBAYRG010000251.1:0-4851 GCA_041676805.1 Proteiniphilum sp. | reverse complement strand
GTTTCCTCGTAGAAAACCGGTATGAACAACAGAAAGAATCATATCGTATGATGCAAGTCGAGAAGTGGGTCACCTTTTTTATACTGGCTTTTATTTTGCTGATAGCTGTCTTTAATGTGGTAGGCTCGCTTTCGATGTTGATCGTGGAGAAACAGGAGGATATCAAGAGTTTACAGCATATGGGGGCGTCGGATCAACTGATATCGCGTATCTTTTTATATGAAGGATGGCTAATTACCTTTATCGGCATCATTGTCGGAATTGTTACAGGATTGGTATTGTGTTTGCTGCAGCAGTATTTTGGATTACTTCGTTTAAGCGACACACCCGGAGCATATATTATCGATGCCTATCCGGTAATAGTCAAAGTGATGGATATAGTAATTGTTTTTTCCGTAGTCAGTCTGATAGGGTTGTTGACAGTGCTTTATCCGGTGAACAACTTGAGAAAAAAACTTAGGCGCTAATCCCGATGAATCGGAACAGGTCGTGCCAATCCCGATAAACCGGGACGAGTAGTGTTAATCCCGTCAAGTCGGGACAGGTAGTGCCAATAAGGTTAATGAAAATAAAGTCAGAAGTGGAGAAGTAAAGAAATTCGAAATCAAAAAGTTGCGAGATGAAGAATTTAATAATATGTCAATTAGTAATTTCCAATAGTCTTGGTTCTTGGTTCTTGAATCTCGGCTCTTGGTTCTAAACAAAAAATATGAAAATAGCAATTGTTGGAACGGGATATGTAGGATTGGTTTCAGGTGCCTGTTTTTCTGAGATGGGTGTGGATGTGACCTGTGTAGATATCGACGTGGAAAAGATTGAGGGGTTGAAGAATGGAATTATCCCCATCTATGAGCCGGGATTGAAGAATATTGTGACTCGCAATTACGAGGCGGACCGCCTCCATTTTTCCACCGACCTGCCTGCTATTTTGAACGAGATGGAGATCATTTTCATTGCGGTAGGTACCCCGTCGGAAGAGGATGGAACAGCCGATCTTTCGTATGTGATGACAGTGGCAAGTACTATTGCTGAACATATGTCCAGGCCCCTGTTGATTGTTACCAAGAGCACAGTGCCTGTGGGTACTTCATACCGTATCAGGGATTTAGTGAGAAAACGACTCGATGAACGGGGAATGCGTCACTTGCAATTTGATGTGGCTTCCAATCCGGAGTTCTTGAAAGAGGGAGCTGCCGTAAATGACTTTATGAGTCCCGACCGGGTGATAGTCGGTGTGGAAAGTGAAGGTGCCAAAGAATTGATGACCCGGCTCTATCGTCCATTCGTGATGAATAATTTCCGGGTAATCTTTATGGATATCCTCTCGTCGGAGATGACCAAGTATGCTTCCAACGCCATGCTGGCTACCCGTATCAGTTTTATGAACGATATTGCCAACCTGTGTGAACGGGTGGGGGCCGATGTGAACATGGTGCGCCGTGGTATGGGAAGCGATTCCCGTATTGGAAGAAGTTTCCTCTATCCCGGTTGCGGTTATGGGGGCAGTTGCTTTCCGAAAGATATCCGTGCATTGATCAAGGTGGCGGAAGAGGCCGGTTATGAGATGCGTGTTTTGGAGGCGGTGGAAGAGGTGAATAACCGGCAGAAAGATATTCTGTTTCAGAAATTCAGACACCATTTCAATGGCGAGATGAAAGGAAAAACAGTAGCTGTATGGGGGTTGTCGTTTAAACCGGAGACCGATGATGTGCGTGAGGCACCTTCATTAACCCTCGTCAAAAGCCTTCGGGAGGAAGGTGTCTCCGTACGGGCCTACGATCCGGCGGCGATGGAGGAGGCACGACATTGGCTGAACGATTCCATCTATTATGCTACCGATATCTATGATGCCGCCAATGGTGCCGATGCCCTGATCGTACCGACCGAGTGGAAGGAGTTCCGCCTTCCCAATTGGAGTATCTTAAAGAAGA
This sequence comes from Proteiniphilum sp., assembly GCA_041676805.1. Lineage (GTDB taxonomy): Bacteria > Bacteroidota > Bacteroidia > Bacteroidales > Dysgonomonadaceae > Proteiniphilum. The sequence goes on along the minus strand of JBAYRG010000251.1, from coordinate 2,920 downwards.
TTATGCACAACCATCTGGTGATTGATGGAAGGAATATCTACAATCAGGAAGAACTCGCCTCTTATGGATTTGTCTATAGCGGTATCGGGCAGTGATTGTTCCTATTAATATTTCCTGTCGCGCATCGAAAGCGAAGAGGTGCCGGATGAACTTGCGGGAGAATTTCTTTTTCCCCGACGGTTTACTTCCCGTTGTGGAGGAACTTCGGAATGATTTTCCTGCTTCCAGAGGCTCTTTTCGAAATCGATAAGTTCTTGTTCGATCCTATCCTGTTCTGCTTTCATCTCTTCCGGAGTGGAGGTGTATTGGGAGATGGCCAGATTGCGTGGGTTTTGTGCTTTATAAATTTCCCCATCATATTTTCTTAGTCGAAAAAAATCATCAATGCTCCCACTCATGCTGTTATTGAGAGAGGAACCCATGACCTGTATACGCCGTGTATAAGGAACTATGTTGTCATAGGGGATCCAGAAAAGGGGGTATCGGGTGGTGGCACCATCATCGTCCCTGCGCTGCAAAACGGGACAAATGGCGAGTGGCCTCACCCTGAAAGCGGAATTGCCCGTATCGAAATAGTAGGCCTCTTTCACAAAATAACCTTCCACTTCATTGCCGGGAATATCGGCATCGTTGATCACTATCATCTTATGGTCAGTTTCATAATAGATTCCGAATCGATCCAGAAATTCCTGAAAACTGATCCGGTATTCATCGGTAAACTCTTCCCGCCCATCCAGGTATTCATACCCGGGAACAATATCTTCCTGTAGCAGCTTGAACAGCGTAGTAAACAGGTTCATCTTCCCATTGATAGGAGTAACCGGGTAATAGAGTGGGGCATTGGCCTCTTTGGTGAGATCGAGATAACGGTAGATGATACGCGACCATTTGGCGTTTTCTATACTTTCATCTACATGCCGATTCTGTTGCTCCATGCGGATATTCGTTCCTGCCGCCTGCTGTTGTACCGTGCTCTGCCGCCGCTGCTCTATCCTTTCCCTTGCTGTCTCTTGTGAGAAAAGGGCGATGGTTCCTGCCATCAAAAGAATCAATATCAATACTCGTTTTGTCTCCATCACATCATTTTAAATCGTTGAACTATTAAATCTCCATTTCAAATTAGTCTCATTGGCACTACCTGTCCTGACTTGTCGGGATTAACACATTGGCACATTGGCACATTAACATATTGGCACATTATTTACATCACCCGGACCTCCATCACTGCGATTTCCCGTTCCGTACCGTCGGGACCAACGGCCCGAACCCCCGATATATAGAAATAACTTCCCCGGGCGAGACGCCTGATTTGCTCTTTTTGTCGTTCGGAAAATCGGTTTCCATCGGAGATTTCCGGGATGGCATTGCCCATGGAGTCGAAAAAAACAGTGCGAAAGTTGATCACCCGGAAGGGGATTGAAAGGATGCCGTCGTCGATAGCTGCCTTGATCTCTCTGGCATTTATCAGTGCGGCTTTCTGTAATCCTCCGCCCTTGAACATCATCGGATTTCCGTTGGCATCACGATGCTCGATATAAGGGGTAGGATCGGGGAGTGCGCGTACCCTGAATTCTTTGACGGCCACACGGCGCACCTCTCCGCCTGCTGTACGGGCAGATACCGATATTATCACCTCTTCTCCTATGGCTGTTGGACGGGCAACCCACATATTTCCCCGCCGGACGAGAGTACCATTGGTGATGGTCGCACTGACATCATCTGGAGCGATACCCGGCACGGAAATGCTCACTTCATTGTCGATGCCGGCATACAACACATTCATCAGGGTTGGAGCAATGGTGGCTAACGGCTCGATCACGGTGTAGCTGCTTTCAAATGGGCGCCGCGTGATGCTGCCATCGCTCCCGGTCATCTCCAGGTATCCCTCTACCGGAAAGGTGCCGGTACGGTCGGCACGGACCGAAAAGAGGCCGTTTTCGGCCATATTAAGATGCTCGCCGTTGACTACAATATGGGGTTGGCGGGTTGAATCTTCTGCCGAGAGTACAATCCGGGCATTGTAAGAGCTGCCTTGCATGACGATATCCGATTCGGGGATGATATAGGCATTCAGCCGGTTTACCCGGAAATCGCCTATATCCACATTATGCAGGATATTGGTCAGCGCTTCTCCCTCGGACGAACGGACATCATTTTCTATCTTTGTCAACATCGTGATGGCCGCGGCAAGGGGCATCTGCTCGAAGAGGGAGGCTTCCCAGCTTTTATTGGCTAAGCGGGGTTGCGTGTTAAGATTTTTTTCGATAATTAACCGGCGTGCAGGGTCTGTGACAAGGCAGGTTACCGAATCGCGATAGGCATCGATGGCATTCCTGAACCTCTTCCCTTCACCGTTCAGAGGGGAGAGCATGATCACCGAAGCGGCTTCGAGGTCATCTTTATGTTTAATATTGTCAATATCTGCTTTTTTTCCATCGGCTTCACGTACCATACGCAGTTTTAGTTCATCAATATACGCTATCACTGAATCACTCATAGAGCGTACCTGCACTCCTTTTCGGTACCACTCACCGGCTTTTTCCGGATTTTGCACGTGGTAGGCCGTCAGTTCATCCATGATCAGCCTATTGCGTTTCAACATTGTGCCGGATGAATTTCCCAGGCTCTTATCCACTATTTCGAACCCGTCGAGCACTTCAACCGAAACGTTGAATGCCAACATCGCAATGAAAACCAGATACATCAGGTTGATCATCTTCTGACGGGGGGAATTGGGACTGTTAACTGCCATAGGACGGGATTATAGGTTGGGGTTGGCGGGATTATTGTACCGGTTGACTGTCATGGCATTCAACATACGGGCATAGACATCGTTCAGTTCCCTGAGTTGATCTGCCATTTTTTCGACCTCGGTTTTGATGACCGATCCATCGGGCAGGGTATCACCGTACATATTTCT
>JBAYRG010000250.1:0-4861 GCA_041676805.1 Proteiniphilum sp. | reverse complement strand
TACGCATACCTTTATGAGGATCTTCCTTTCGAGATGCCCTATATACATCCTCCAACTTTTCCGGATAATCAGGTAAATATAGCCGATTTCGGAGGCAATCCGAACGGTATAGCGTTGAATACCGAAGCCTTTGAAAAGGCAATGGAAGCGCTTTCACAGAAAGGAGGAGGCACGTTGGTAGTTCCCAAAGGTGTCTGGTTTACAGGACCTATCGTTTTCCGTTCCAACATCAACATGCATTTGGAAAAAGGTGCTTTGATCCTTTTTTCACCTGATTTTACTCTTTACCCTTTGGTAGAAACCATATTCGAAGGATTGGACACACGCCGCTGCCAATCGCCTATCTCAGGGAAAAACTTAGAGAATATCGCCATCACCGGAGAGGGGTCTATCAACGGCTACGGTGAGGCATGGCGTCCCCTGAAGAAGGAGAAGGTGACCGAACGGAAATGGAGGCAGGTAGTCGCATCAGGCGGCGTGGTGCATGACGGGGATTACTGGTTTCCGACCGAAGGATCCCTCAAAGGACACCTGATGAGTGACATGAATGTACCGCGTGGTGATATGACAGAGGAGGAATGGCTCGAAGTAAAAGATTTCCTTCGTCCCGTAATGGTCAGTTTTATCGAATGTAAAAATGTATACCTTCAGGGCGTGTTGTTTGAGAATTCACCTGCATGGAATCTCCATCCGTTGCTATGTGAAAATGTGATTATCGACGGCATATATGTGAAAAACCCCAGCTACTCCCAAAATGGCGATGGTCTCGATCTCGAATCATGTGTCAACTCAATCGTGGTGAACAGCATATTCGACGTGGGCGACGACGCTATCTGCATTAAATCGGGTAAAGATGAAGATGGTCGACGTAGGGCACGTCCCACTGAAAACCTGATCGTGGACAACTGTAAGGTTTTCCACGGACATGGAGGATTTATTGTAGGTAGTGAAATGTCGGGAGGCGTGAAAAATATTTCAGTGAAAAACTGCCAGTTCCTCGGTACCGATGTGGGTCTCCGGTTCAAAAGTACACGCGGCCGCGGCGGGATAGTAGAAAATATCTATATTTCAGATATCTATATGTACAATATAGTGACCGAATCGTTCTTGTTCGACCTCTACTATGGCGGCAAATCAGCATCGGAATCGTTGGACGACGGAGACACAATCCCTTCCGATGGAGATATATTTCCGGTTACCGAAGAGACTCCTCTCTTCAGAAATATCTACGTGAAGAATCTCGTGTCGAGGAATGCCCGCAGAGCCATGCTCTTTAACGGCCTCCCCGAAATGAATATAGAAAACATCAATCTCGAAAATGCATATATCACTGCACGTTATGGTGCTGAACTTTCTGAATCGAAAGATATCGTTTTCAAAGATGTAACGGTGATTCCGAAAGAAGGAGCTGCTTATAAGCTGCACAACGTAACGAATTTCCGGAGTGATAACCTCACCTTTGAGGTCAATGGGCAAGAAAGGGGAGTTAGCATAACCGGAAACCGTAATTCAGGCATCTATCTTCCCGGATTATCTGAAAATCTGGTTGAGATCGCTCCAGAAACGGATAAAGATGAGGTTATCTTCAGATAGTCTCCAATTATATTGTTTATTCTCCAAACGTGTAAACAAGAAATCACTATTTTTATCGCATTAATCAATTAGCATATGAGTAGTAAAAAGAGATCACTTCTGCTTTTAGTGCTTATCTTCATTTTCCTGGGTTGTGGGGGTGAGAAAGAAGCACCTGCCGATCCCTATTACAAGAGAATGGCAGATTCGGAAATGAAAAGATACCCGGAAAGTTGGATGGTCGACTTTTCGGATAAGATCAAATGGAATTATACACATGGCCTGGAGCTACAGTCTATTATCCAGGTATCGGAAAAAACCGGCGACGAGAAGTATTTCAACTATGCGGAAAATTACGCCGATACGATGGTCAATGAGGACGGGAGCATCAAAACCTACAGATTAGACCGGTACAATATCGATCATATCAATCCCGGAAAGATGCTGTTTCCTGTATATAAAAGAACGGGAAATCCCAAATACCTGAAAGCGTTGCAGTTACTCAGGAGTCAGATGGAAACACATCCGCGCATCTCCAACGGAGGCTACTGGCATAAACAGATCTACCCCCACCAGGTGTGGCTGGACGGATTGTATATGGCCGCCCCCTTCCTTGCCGAATATGGGCAGACTTTTGATGAACCGCCACTGTTCGATGAGGTAGCCCTGCAACTGACAACTGCATGGGAGGACCTGATTGACGAAGAGACCGGACTATTGTATCATGGATGGGATGAGAGCCGTGAACAGCGTTGGGCCGATCCCGTGACAGGGAAATCACCCCACTTTTGGTCAAGAAGCATTGGATGGTACATGATGGCGCTGGTGGACGTGCTCGATTTTATGCCGGAAGACCATCCGCAAAAAAGTCTCCTGGTTGATTTATTGAATAGAATATCTGTCACAATCGACCGGTATCGTGATTCCGAAACCGGGATGTGGTACCAGGTGACCAACCTGCCTGACAGGGAGGGAAATTACCTGGAATCTTCGGGATCGATCATGTTTATCTATACATGGGTGAAAGGTGCCCGGGAAGGTTATTTGCCGGAGGAATTTGCCGAAAAAGGAGCGACAGCTTACGACCAGTTCCTGAAGCAGTTTATCCGTGAGAATGGTGACGGGACTATTTCGGTTACCAGCGTATGCTCCGTGGCCGGATTAGGAGGAGAGAAAGTGTATCGTGACGGTAGCTTTGAATACTATATTTCAGAGCCGGTCAGGGATGATGACCCCAAGGCTGTTGGACCGTTTATAATGACCAGTATACTGCTGGAAAGGTAGGAAATTTAAGTGAAAAATAATGTAACAATGAGCTTACGATCATCTACAACTATACTACTCCTGATATTTCTGCTTATTTCAGCCGGGATAACAGCACAGGTGCCTGCTTTTCCCGGAGCGGAAGGTGCCGGCAAATATACCACCGGGGGAAGAGGCGGTAAGGTGCTCTATGTCACTTGCCTGGAAGACTCGGAACAACCCGGCACATTGCGATGGGCAGTGAAACAGAAAGGGGCGCGGACTGTCCTCTTTAAAGTATCGGGACATATCCGCCTGAAAAGCCCCTTAAAGATCAATAATGGCGACCTGACTATTGCCGGCCAGTCCGCTCCCGGCGACGGTATCTGCATCAGCGACTATGAAACCGTGATCAGTGCAGACAATGTGATCATACGCTTTCTCCGCTTCCGGCTGGGGGATGAAACAAAACGCGCTGAAGATGCCCTTTCGGGATACAGGAATAAGAATATAATCATTGACCACTGCAGCATGAGCTGGGCGATAGACGAGTTGTCTTCTTTCTATGATAATACCAATTTTACCATGCAGTGGTGTTTTGTTACCGAGAGCCTGAGAAATTCTGTTCACGGAAAAGGTAAACATGGCTACGGTGGTATCTGGGGGGGACAAAATGCCTCCTTCCACCATAATCTCCTTGCACACAACGACAGTCGTAATCCTCGTTTCTGCGGCAGCCGCTATTCCAACCAGCCCGGAGAGGAAAGAGTGGATTTCAGAAATAATGTGATCTACAACTGGGGGTCGAACAACATTTATGCGGCCGAAGGTGGCAGTTATAATATCATCAACAATTATTTTAAATATGGTCCTGCCTCAAGCAGCAGTTCAAAGAAACGATTTATAAATCCCGATGCGGATAATGGCCAAAACAAGCAACCGGCCGGCACTTATGGCCACTTTTTTATTATGGGCAACTATATGGACGGGAACCCGGAAGTGAGTCGGGATAACGTCCAGGGTATTGAAATGGGTGGTTCGTTTGCTAAATTTGCCCCGGGTATTGGCTTGAAAAACATTATTGCCGACGAAGAATTTTCATTCTTGCCCGTCACTACAGACACGCCGGAAGAGGCATACGAAAACGTGCTGGAATATGGTGGATGCTCTTTGGTAAGGGATATCCATGATCTCCGGTATGTGGATAATGTGAAAAACCGGTCTTACTCTTTCAATGGGTCGGCAGGAAGCACCAACGGATTGATCGACAGTCAGACTGATGTGGGTGGGTGGCCTGAATATGAAACCTATGATAATTATGTTGATTCGGATTTAGATGGTATTCCCGACGGATGGTTAGAAAAAAATTATCCCGGGAAAAAAGCTTCAGCACCGGACGATAACGGATATACTTATCTCGAAGTTTATCTCAACAGCCTCGTAAATCACCTGATACCACAAAAGTTCAAAAAATTACCCCGAGGCGATGCGGGGAATTCCATCACCGAAGCCGGGCAATAGGGTAATGTAAGGATATTTTCTCCATCAAAGCAATGATTTTTTTGATATAATTAGAATAAATAGTAACTTTGTGCGTGTGCACAGGTGTTGTTGCAGTGGGAGTCCCCTGTCACAAACAACAGATTATCAAAAAAGGAACATATATGAAGACAAATTATCAATTACGTTATGCAGCGCATCCGGAAGATGCGAAATCTTATGACACGCAGCGTTTGCGAAAAGATTTTCTCATAGAGAAGTTATTTGCTCCTGACGAAGTGAATATGGTCTACTCAATGTACGACCGTATGGTTGTGGGCGGAGCTATGCCTGTAAATGAACCGTTACACCTGGAAGCGATAGATCCGCTGAAACAACCGATGTTTCTGTGCCGTCGCGAACTGGGTATCTTTAACGTAGGAGGCAAAGGAAAAGTAAAGGTAGGAGAGACAGTATTTGAGCTTGACTACAAAGAAGCACTCTACCTCGGTTCGGGAGAGCGTGAAGTTTATTTTGAAAGCGATGATGCAGCCAAGCCTGCGAAATT
>JBAYRG010000249.1:0-4862 GCA_041676805.1 Proteiniphilum sp. | reverse complement strand
TGCGCAGCAAGAGTTGCAGCAAGACCCACGGCAAGAGTTAGGGCTAGAGCTGGGGCTAGAGCTGGGGCAAGAGCAACAGCGGGAGTTACAGCGGGAGTTACAGCGGGAGTTACAGCGGGAGTTAACTAACGCAACTATGTATTCAGATGTGCTTTATAAAATAGTTGAAGTTCCATTATCTCGAAAGGAAATATCAGAAGCTTTTGGACAGAAGCAAGTTTCAGGACAACTTGATAAAATATTGTCAAAACTCGCAGATGATAAGCTTATAGAACATACAATCCCTGAAATAAAAAATCATCCGAATCAGAAACTTCGTATAACAAAACGAGGAGTTGTATTTTTAGAGTTGCTGAAGAAGTAAGTTTGAAATATTTAGTTACCTTTGTGAGGTAGTTCATTGACAAAATTGCAGAAAGTTGAAAATCACCGAAGAAATCACGGTGGCAATTCGTGGGCGTGGATTTTCAGACTTTGCTAACATATTGGTCGGACGTTGATTGGCTTTTTGGTTCATATCCCGTCCATACCGCCAAAATCCTGATAATCAAGCGATTATCAGGGTTTTTTATTGTCGTTATGTTGCATTTGTGTTGCAAATTTGCATTTGTCCCAAGTTTTCACCGCCATTGTGCAATACAGAAAACTATCGGAAAATTAATCTAATTTAAGTAACTTTGTCTTTAAAATTTATTTTTTAGTTATGCAAGACAAGTATCGTAAATTATATAATCAGAATTTATTGGGAACAACTGACGTTTCTATTCTTAAATTCTATTATGCGAGCTTTAAAATACAATCACATAAAGGAAGAGTATCAAATCTTAAAGACTTCTTAGTTGATTGTGCTAAAGTATCTGATGATACTAATCGTTTATTTATTAAAGCTATATAGCTTTTTGCCACTTCTAAATTTATGTTTTGGAACAGGCAGAGAGCAAAAACGAATTGCAGAAATAATCCACCTCGAAATGGGCATTGGAGAATACATAGACTCGCGAGCAGTGAAACGCACGCAAGAAATGCAGAAAAACATTTCCTAAACGAAGGGATGAAAGGTGGTGCCGGTGGCGGAGAAAGCGACTGTGTGTATGTGTATTGTTATGAAATGTCCAATTCAACTATTGAATAAGTATGAAATATAATGTTTTTGATTTGGGGCAACTGAAAAGTGGAGATAGATGGATAATCCGGAGCATACCCACCCACTTTCCGGTATAAAATCCAGGATTCAGGAAGAAAGCAAATCTTCAAAAATCTATCATTACGGTATGTAACCAGGCTAAAAAGGATCAAAATGTAAAAAATGGAAGTCTAAAAATGAGGCGAAAAGAGGGCCGCGGCACCTTTTCCGGAGCATATGCACCCAGTGGATCCCGCAGATATGAAAATCGAAGGTATTCCGGAGCATATGCACCCATTTTTTCAGTTTAATGGCCTTGCATCAAGGGTCTTATTTTTACCACATCCCATTTTTTGGCGCGTTCCGGATTCCGGAGCATACCCACCCACTTGTTAATTATTTTTTGTATGATTATGTGATGTCCAATTCAATCGCATAGTCATATGGCAGGAACAATAATTAACATGAGTAAAGTAAAACAAGTACTGCGCCTGCACGCGCAAGGAGTTTCGAACCGCCGCATAGCCAAGGATTTAGGGCTATACAAGGGAACGGTGAATAATTACGTTGACAAGATCAGGAACCACCACTACGACATCGATGAGCTGCTGGCCCTGGACGACCCGGAACTTGAGGGTAAACTTTTCACCGGGAACCCGGCTTACAAGGAGTCCCGTTTCGAAGTGTTTAAGAATAAGATTTCCCACTTTGAAAAAGAGCTTGGCAGGGCTCATGTCACACGTTACCTTTTGTGGCAGGAGTACAGGCAGGAACATCCGGACGGATATGGTTACTCGCAGTTTTGTTTCCATCTGGGACAACTTCTGAAAGCCCGCAAACCGGGGAGTATACTGGAACATAACCCGGGAGAAAGGCTCTTCGTGGATTTTGCCGGCGACACTTTCCCTTACATTGACCGGGAAACCGGGGAAGTCATACAGGCGCAAGTTTTCGCGGCCTGCCTGCCATGCTCCAATTATACCTTCATAATGGCGGTGGCCACCCAGCGCACCGATGACTTCCTGCACGCGCTCACCTGCTGTTTGAACCATCTGGGCGGGTCTCCCAAAATCCTGGTCACCGACAACCTGAAAGCATCGGTGATAAAGGCGGACCGCTATGAACCCGACCTTAACAGGATCATGGAGGATTTTGCCAACCATTACGGCTTCGCTGTCATACCTGCCAGGGTAAGGTCTCCAAAAGATAAGGCGTCCATAGAAAATGAAGTGAAAATTTCATACCGGCGGGTCTACGCCAAACTGCGCAACCATACATTTTTTTCCATCGGGGAGGTAAACGCCGCTTTTGTCGAAAAAACACGGGAACACAACCAAACCCGCATGCAACAAAAGGAATATTGCCGGCAGGAGAAGTTCCTGGCCGATGAGAAGCCACTGCTCAAGGAACTTCCCGAAGACGCGTTTGAAGTAAAATATTACACGAGCCTGAAGGTGGACCACAACAACTGCGTTCTCCTTGGCCGGGATAAACATTACTATTCCGCTCCCTACAGATATATAGGGCAAAAGGCCGAGGTGATCTATACCCGCAGCCTGGTCCGTATATATGTCAACAGGGAGTGTGTGGCCACGCACGTGCGATCCGCGCACCCCGGTTACACGACCGAGAAGGAGCACATGGGATCCAGCCATAACTTCTACCGGGAGCGCAGCCCGGAGTTTTACATCAGGCAGGCGGCCAGGCGTTCAGACACCCTGGCGGAACTGTTCACCGCATTTTTTGAGAAATCGGAGATACCCGAGACACAGTACCGCAGGTGTGACGGACTTTTAAGCCTCCAGCGAAAGACGGACCCGGTGGTTTTTGAGCGGGTCTGCCGTTACGCGTTGGAAAACGGCATTCTCACCTACAAGTCCATCAAACGGGTGGTGGACACCAAAGCCTACATGCTTGACTTGTCAATGGAAGGGGAACCGGAGAACGGCAATAATATAAAACACGTGAACATCAGGGGTAAGAAATATTACGCCGGATAACCGTCATCTTTAATAAACTAAATTGAAAAAAAATGGAACAGATCAAATCAGAACTGCTGAACATGCGGCTCCCGGGCATGGCCGGAGCCTTGCAAACCTTACAGGAAAGCAGAAAAATCCATGAATTGTCCTTTACGGACGGGCTCAGGCTACTTATCCAGGCCGAGCGGGACCAAAAGGGAAACAAACCGCTACAAGAGATTGGTGAAGAACGCCTCGTTCCGATACCGGGCAAGTATCGAAGAGCTCAGTTTCGATGCCGCCAGGGGGTTGGAGAGAAACCATATCCTTTCCCTTGCAAACGGGAGTTACATCCGTGATGCGGGGTCAATCCTGGTCACCGGTGCCACCGGTTGCGGGAAGAGTTTTGTCGCCTCCGCCCTGGGGCACCAAGCCTGCAGGCAGGGCTTCAGCGTGATGTACTTCGGCATGCAAAAACTCCTGGCCAAACTTAAGATCGTGAGGCTGGAAGGGGTAGCCATACGCTTCTTTGAAAAGTTGGCAAAAACCGATTTGCTAATAATCGACGACTTCGGGATCGGAAAGATGGACACCCAACAGCAGTTGGATTTTATGGAGATCATCGAGGACAGGCATGCCCGAAAATCAACCATAATAAGCAGTCAACTACCGCCTGTCAACTGGTTCGACCTGTTCTCGGATGAAACAATTGCCGATGCTTTTATGGACAGGATGATCCACACTTCACACAGGATCGAGTTTAAAAATGCAGAGAGTTTGAGAAAAAAGAAGTAATTTTGTCAAAATGATAATTTAACGAGTGGGTGCATATCGCCGGAATCAATGGGTGCATATCACCGGAATATCCAATAGAGAGAGTTCAAGTAACTCTTTCAGGCAATGCGGCTAATGTTCGTTTAATGGACACATCTAATTATAATAGTTATAAAAACGGGAGACGGCATACTTATTATGGAGGTCTCATGACAAAATCACCCGCAGTTATAGGAGTTCCTCGAACTGGACACTGGTATGTAACTGTAGATTTACAAGGGCTGAGAGGCTCCGTTCGCTCTTCTGTTCGCGTTTTACCTAATACCTTGCCTGAATATAGAGAGCCTGCTTTATCAACAGTGCCATCTCTGGTACGAAAGCCAGAGTCTTTGCCTAATTATGAATCTGGTGAAGAAATTGAATACGATGTTTTCATTTCGCACGCATCCGAAGATAAAGATGAGGTAGTAAGACCTCTGGCTCATGCATTAAAAGAGGAAGGCTTAAGAGTTTGGTATGATAAATTTGAATTAAGAATCGGTGATAGTCTAAGAAGGAAAATTGATATTGGTTTGTCTAAGAGTAGATTCGGTATAGTTGTTTTATCCCATAATTTCATCAAAAAGGGTTGGACAAATTACGAGCTTGATGGAATTATAACCAAGGCAAATACTGGAGAACAAGTTGTATTACCTATTTGGCATAATATAACAAAAAAGGAAGTTATTGATTTCTCACCTTCTCTCTCTGGCAGATAAACTTGCCCGAAATACGGCGACATATACCGTTGAAGAAATTGCAGAAGAAATATCAGAATTAATACAAAGTAGTTAAAGGGGAAGATAAACTTTTGTCTATTTTGCCTATTCCAAAGTATATTCCAAGATAGCATTCCACTTGAACAAACTGAGTGTTTTTATGATATATTTTTGTCCGAAAATATGTCCTTTTTCGGACAAAACTGTAATATATTCAGAATAAAAAAATTATAAATCAATATGATT
>JBAYRG010000248.1:0-4949 GCA_041676805.1 Proteiniphilum sp. | reverse complement strand
TCCAGGGAAAAATCTTCTATTGCAGGCTTCTCACCCTCCTTCACCCGCTTTGTCTTCATATCCACAAATGTCCAGGTAGAGTCATTCCAGGGATAATTCTCTTCAGAAAACTCCTGTTCCACTCCTTCTTTGCGATAAATAAAAACGGTCTCCAGCACATCCGCCTTTTTCGGGTCGACCAACATTTGCTGTGGTATATTGGCTCCTATCTTATACGGACGGAAATCGAGTACCGGTAAGCGGTATACATTATGGAGAGAGAACAGCACTCCAAAAAGCAACGTCAAAAGGCCTGCCACCAGGGCTCTTTTCCTTGAAAAGAGAGGGGTGATCTGTTCCCATTTCAAGAGCAACAAAGCTGTTCCTGTCAAAAGTATTATATTTTTATAGAAAGTCTGCCAGTTACTGATGATAAATGCATCGCCAAAACATCCACAATCTTCTACCGGATTAGCAATGGCAATCCACAGTGTGAGTGGAGTGAAAAAGAGCATGAACACAACAATGAACCGAACAGTCCATTTCCTATAGATCCCAAGCAGTAGAAAAACTCCCAATGCAAACTCAGCCGTCACCATACAGATAGCAGCGGGTAATGCCAGTGGGAAAAACTCTGTAAGCCCCAGTTCAATCAGGTAATCCTCTATCTTGTAAGTAAAACCCAGCGGATCGACCGCTTTCACAAAGCCGGAAAAAAGGAAAGTTGCCCCGACAATAATACGAAACAATTCAACCCCAAATTTCACTATTCTATCCTTCATATCAACTTTGTCGTTGCTTGCACTTCGTTGGTTATTTTCCTCGCATTATTCTTCAATTGAATCACAACCGAATGACTATTCACCAAAATGCATTTTGATCAGCCCAAAAACAGCATAATTGACCATATCTTTGTAATTGGCATCAATTCCCTCTGAAACAAGGGTTTGCCCATCGTTGGCTTCAATCTCTTTTGTACGCTGTATCTTCATCAGGATAAGATCGGTATAGGAGCTCGTCCGCATACTTCGCCATGCTTCGCCATAATCATGATTCTTCGCGTCCATCAGTGCTTTCGACTCTGCCACGAAGCGGTCATAAAGTGCCAATGCCTCTTTGGCAGAGAGATCCACGGCATCCACATATCCCAACTCAAGTTGAATCAATCCGATAATACCATAATTCACAATACCGATATATTCGGGAAAGATACCTTCATCCACCCTGTTATCTTTTGTCGTCTCTAACGTACGGATCCGTTTCGCTTTGATAAAGATCTGATCGGTCACAGAACCGGGGCGAAGTATCCGCCAGGCAGCTCCGTAGTCCTGTAATTTCTTCTCGAACACTTCCCGGCAAATGGCAAGTACTTCGTCAAATTGATGGTGGGTTGGGTTCATTTCATCTAATTTTATTGCACGGACAAAGGTAATAAAAAAAGGTACAAGTCCGTTATCTTGTACCCTTTTCGATTTTCCTGTCCGGTTTACAATTTATGAAATACGAATAGATTTACCTATACGCAGCGTGGTTTTTGGCGTGATATTATTCAATGTACAAAGTTTACTTACGGAAGTGCCATAACGTTTAGCAATAGCTCCTAAATTGTCTCCCTTTTGTATTCTGTGATAATTGACTTCACCCGAAACATATTTATTCGCATTGGCGCTTTTAGCAGGTTCACTATAGTTTGAAGCTTTAGCCGCCGCACTCGTGTTGTTCGTATGGCTTGTCACGACAACCTTGCTGCTACTGGTTGTTTTCCTGTAACTCGAATTAGTCACCAGATACTCTTCCTGGTGGACATTTTTTTTCTCAAAGTCGATAATGAAATTGGGATTAATCGGCTTACCCAAAAAACGGGTCTCGAAATGCAGATGGGATCCGAATGAACGCCCCGTATTGCCCGCCAATCCGATAGGTTGGCCCGATTGGACAAAATCATTTTCATTCACCAAAAATTTGGAAAGATGTCCGTATACTGTTTCCAGGCCATTCAAATGACGAATCACAATATAATAGCCATATCCTTTTCTTTCGAATTTCCTAACCCTTATCTTTCCATCGAATGCGGCATAGATAGTATCACCGGTTTGTGCTTTCAGGTCGATGCCATAATGGTAACGGCGGCTACCTCTTCGTCCGAAATTAGAGGTCATATGGCCGTCTACCGGCATAGTGAAATTTTCCAAGTCCACCATAAAAGTATCCGGCGCATTTTTCAGGCTACTGCCATATATATCCACATAACTATTGGCCCACATTCCTTCATAAATATCATCGGCGGGGATGGCGTCGGGATCAAACTCGAACCGGTCTTCTTTCACTTCGTCGAGGACAGACAAATCCAACTTGAGCTTCAGCCCGTCGGCAAAAAGCCCCGGCTGTTCACTTAAGTTAGAACTGTGTAGCTGTTTATATGTGAGGTCTGGCCTGGTATTCCCGTTTGACTCCGGAGCTAATTGTGAAAATGCGTTCAATGTAACGAACATCAAGCTTGCAGATAATAATGTGCCTGCTTTAACTAAAATTTGATTTCTCTCCATTGTTATTTCACTGAATTTTTTGATCATCCATAAAAAACACGCTTGTTGTTATATCTCATCATTCGCATAAAGATACGGAACGAGATATTGAGAGTAATTAAAAATCTCTTCTTTTGAAAAAAAGCGTTTCAATTCGACTTCTGCCGATTGAGGTGAATCGGAAGCATGTACAATATTTTCCTGTACGCTCATACTGTAATCACCCCTTATAGTACCGGGCCCTGCTTCCCTGCCATTGGTAACACCCGTCAGTTTTCGAACCACATTTACCACATCCAGCCCCTTGAGAGCCATTACCACCACCGGACTGGTCTGCATACCGGCTTTGACACGGCCAAAAAAAGATTTTCCGGACAAGTGTGAATAGTGTTCATTCAGAATTTCATCAGTCAACTCTACCATCTTCATACCGACAATCTGGATTCCCTTCTTTTCGAAGCGGGAGATAACTTCCCCCATGATTCCGCGCTGTACTGCAGATGGTTTCAGAAGAACTAATGTAACCTCCATAAGTGATAAAATGATAAACTATAATGAAAACGACCTTTTAATTACTGATTTTTTTCTTTAAATCATCTTCAAAGTAAACTTTTTCTTACTTCTCATCCAAATAATTGATCTCCTTTTTTGTGGATAAATTCCACGATACAACCGAAAAAAAGACATATCAGTCAGATTTACAAAATCTTACGCAAAAACATGTTATACAACACATTTCACTGCTATTAAGCACAATGGACAATTATTAACCATTATTTTGCACTTCGCGCATTATTCGGCTTCACCGTTATTCAATTGAACTATTTTGCTTTTTTTAATACCCTTATCACAAAATGGAGATTCAATCCTCCACCGGAATAAAGAGAATTAAGTATCTTTGCCCAAAATTCGCAATCAATCAGCAGGATTCGGGTTATAATTGAAACTATACATCAATCATTAATAATAAGAATAATGGCCAGGTACAAGCTTATCAATAATATCTCAGGTTGGATTGTATTTGCTGTCTCAGCAATTGTTTATCTGCTCACCATTGAACCCACAGCCAGTTTTTGGGATTGCGGAGAGTTTATCACTCAAGCCTATAAATTGGAAGTTGGCCATCCGCCAGGTGCGCCTATTTTCATGCTGGTGGGAAATCTCTTCACTCAATTTGCACAAGATCCGTCACAGGTGGCCAAAACAGTCAACATCATGTCGGCGCTATTGAGTGCATTCACCATCTTGTTCCTTTTCTGGACCATCACCCATCTGACCCGCAAGCTTATTATTGCGGAGGAGGGGAGGAAACTTAAGATGGGTCAGACTATTGCCGTGATTGGAAGCGGGCTCGTAGGGGCATTGGTATATACTTTTTCCGACACATTCTGGTTTTCGGCTGTGGAAGGTGAGGTATATGCCTTCTCATCGATGCTCACCGCCCTGGTATTCTGGCTGATCCTCAAATGGGAAGACAATGCCGACAAGCCTCATTCCGACAAGTGGATCGTATTGATTGCCTACGTCATGGGATTATCTATCGGCGTGCACCTGCTCAACTTATTGTGTATCCCGGCAATCGTACTGGTTTATTACTTCAAGAAGAATGATGCTCCCGACTGGAAAGGCGGAATCAAAGCTCTCCTGTTTTCTTTTGGACTTATTGTCGTGTTAATGTGGGGTATTATCCCCGGCTTCACAAAAGTAGGCGGCTGGTTTGAGCTCTTTTTTGTAAATTCATTAGGATTTTCTTACCACACGGGGGTATTTGTTTACATTATCCTTTTGGTCGGCGTAATCGGATGGTCGCTTTATGAGACATTGTCTCCTAAAGGATCGGAAAAGAGGGCAAAAACAGCTTTCTTTCTCAGTCTTGGCATGACGGGGATCCTTTTCATCGGCAGCAATGTGTGGTTATGGCTATTACTCATCGGCACAGCGGCTTACTTCGTTTTCAAATATAAAAAAATAGAAGTCAAATTTATCAATCTGTCGGTTACTTGCCTGATGGTTATTCTGATAGGTTTTTCGGCTTATGCTTTAATTCCTATCCGGTCGAACGCCAATCCGCCACTCGATCTGAATAAACCGGAAGACATCTTCTCCTTGGGGAGTTTCCTGAACCGCGAGCAGTACGGACAAACGCCTCTTATCCATGGCACAACTTATACTTCTCAATTAGTGCGGAATGCCGATGGGTCTATCAATCAAAAGGGAGAGAAAACTTCTTACCAACAGATCGTAAAATCCTCACCCGACCAAAAAGACCGGTATGAAAAGGTGACGACACCCATATACAAATATACTGACACGATGCTATTTCCCAGGATGCACTCCACCTCCGGTAATCCGTCGTTCAGGAACCACAGCCTGGGCTATGAACAGTGGGGAGGCGTAACCGACCTGAATAAGAAGCCCACCTTTTGGCAGAATCTGAAATTCCTC
>JBAYRG010000247.1:0-4959 GCA_041676805.1 Proteiniphilum sp. | reverse complement strand
GATGACGCGGTGAAGTTATGTGGTGGCGCACTGAACCAGATATATGACGAAGGTACTCCTGAAATTTTATGGCAGGGTGACGATACATTCTATATCACATTTCATGGTGCGGCCAATATTGGTGCATCGATTTGGGGTTTTCGTGGAATCGCAACTACTACCGATTTTCAGCATTATACTCCTGCTGCTCCTGATTGTATCATGGATGCATACGACACCAATAAATGGGATGTCGCCTGGCAGGGCGATTTGAACGGAAATGTGGGCAGTATTGGCGTGGGGGCGGCGACAACCCTTCAGGAAGGCTCTTATTGGTATACTTTAATCGAAGGCGCTGACAAAAGTCTGATAGGGACTGACGGCCAGAATTGGACTTTCGGGTTGTTTCGTAGCACTTTTCTGACCAGTACAGAATGGGAAAATTGGGCTGATAATCCGGTTCCTCTGTTTGCACCTCATCAGGAATTGTTGGAATGGCAGTATGCCCGGCTGTTTAAGGATGAGGGTGTTACCTATTGTGCGATAAACAAGGCTAATCCAGCTTCTGAACGATCATTCCGGATTTACAAACTAGTATGGGAATCAATGTTGAACCCGTAGTTAAATTATTAAAATATGGAAAATAAGATGTCGTTAAAAAAAGCACTTCCTGTGCTGTCCTGTTTTTTTGTGATGGGGATTGTAGATCTGATCGGAATATCAACGAATTATGTGAAGCAGGATTTCGGATTAGAGGATAAGATAGCCAAGTTACTTTCTATCAGCCTGTTTATTTGGTTTGCTGTGCTCTCGGTCCCAACGGGAATGATGATGAACCGTTGGGGACGTAAACGTACGGTGATGATCAGTATGGTGATTACACTGGTCGCCATGATCGTACCTTTGGTAGTATATAGTTTCCCGATGATGTTGTTCGCTTTTGCCTTGTTGGGTATTGGAAATACTATTATCCAGGTATCTCTCAATCCATTACTTACCAATGTGGTAAGCAACGACCGTCTCACCAGCAGTTTGACATTAGGACAGTTTATCAAGGCCATTGCCGCCTTTTTAGGACCTATTGTGGCGAGCAGGGCTGTTTTGTGGTTTGGCGACTGGAAGTTGGTTTTTCTGGTGTATGGGTTGGTGACCATCCTATTTGGAGTGTGGTTGTGGATAACCCGTATTCCGGAAGAGAACCAGAAACAGGCGGTACCTTCGTTGATGGGAACTTTCGGTCTGTTGAGAGATAAGATGATGATGCTCTTCTTTATCGGTATCGTGTTTGTGGTGGGGATCGATGTGGGGCTGAATATTACTGTGCCTGAATTCCTGAAGGAGAGATGCCATATTCCGCTTGAAGAGGCAGGCTTGGGTACCAGTCTTTATTTTGCTGCCAGGACAGTAGGTACATTTCTGGGAGCCATCCTATTGGTGCGGTTCTCAGCCAAACGGTTCTTCACCATCAGCATGCTTGTCGCTATTCCGGCCACCGTCATCATGTTGTTCATGGGAAAGGTATGGAGTATCCTGATAATGGTTTTCATCATAGGATTTGCCATAGCGAATATATTTTCCATTATTTTCTCCTTCGCGCTAAAAAGAAAACCGGAAAAAGCCAATGAAGTCTCAGGATTATTAATTATGGGAATAGCCGGTGGAGCCGTTATTCCTCCTATCATGGGTGTAACGGCCGACTTATTCAGTCAGGCGGGAGCCATGGGCGTACTTCTATTGCTGATGGTATACCTGCTGTATTGCTCAAGGGTTGTACAGGAAGAAAAATAGATATCGATTGTCTAATATTAAAAAATGTAAGAATATGAAACGTAGCGAGATCAATCAGATTATTTCGGATGCAAAGGCATTCTTGGGTGAGTGGAAATTTTCATTGCCGCCATGGGCGTACTGGAGCGTGGCAGACTGGCAAAAAAACAGAGAGAGCGCAACTGAAGTGATCGATAATATGCTCGGGTGGGATATCACCGATTTTGGCTCCGGGGATTTTTATAGAAGGGGGTTGTTCCTGTTCACCTTACGCAACGGTAAACTCAATGTGGATAAGAAACCGTATGCCGAAAAAATAATGATCGTAAGGGAAAACCAAGAAACCCCGATGCATTTTCACTGGTACAAGATGGAGGATATCATTAACCGTGGTGGAGGCAATCTGGTGATAGAATTGTATAACTCGACGCCCGACGAGGGTTTCGACGTGACCGAAGTACAATGCAAAAAAGATGGAGTGAACGTAACAGTGCCTGCGGGGGGGAAAGTGATATTGACTCCCGGTGAAAGCATTACCTTGGAACAGGGCGTATATCACCGTTTCTATGGAGAAGAAGGAAAAGGAATGGTGTTAGTGGGTGAAGTAAGCATGGTAAATGATGATGCTACGGATAACCGTTTCTATGAATCGGTAGGACGATTTCCGTCCGTGGAGGAGGATGTGGAACCGTTGCATCTGCTGGGGTCGGATTATAAAAAATATCTGGATTGATGGTGGAAAAACGCTTTAAAATATCCGGTGTTGGATGTGCTTTGGTCGATTATTTATTCACTTCGGTGGATTTTAGCGGAGAGACCTTTAGCCGTTATATATCCCTGCGACCGGGTGACGGTGGGTTATCTCCCGGTAAGCTTGTTTTCAGGGATGAGTTCGAGACATTTTCCGGTAAGGATTATATGGAAGTGAGAGCACAGCTCACACAGGCCAATCCGCCGGTAAAGAATATCGGAGGGCCATCCATCGTTTCGCTGATCCATGCTGCCCAGATGCTTGCCGCCACTCCGGCAGAAGTCTATTTTTATGGTAGCAAAGGCCGGGATAAAGATGCGCTGTTTATTGATGAGCACCTACAGAAGACTCCGTTAAAAATCGGGAAATATAAGGTGTCGGATCAATATACACCTTTTACCGATGTGCTTTCAGATCCCGATTATGATAAGGGGCTGGGAGAACGCATGTTTATCAATA
Organism: Proteiniphilum sp.; assembly: GCA_041676805.1. GTDB lineage: Bacteria > Bacteroidota > Bacteroidia > Bacteroidales > Dysgonomonadaceae > Proteiniphilum. Next base: position 2,003 of record JBAYRG010000247.1, on the reverse strand, counting down.
ATATCGGGGCGGCATGGGATTTCTACCCTGAAGATATAGAGGAGGCATTTTTTGGAAGTGATATGGTTGTCTTCGGAGGGACGGCTTTGGTACCCCATATCCACCGGTCACTGTTGGAATTACTCAAAAAGTCCAAAAATAGACAAGCTGTTACCATTGTCAATACTGTATATGATTTTCTGAATGAAAAAAATAATCCAGGAAAGGCATGGCCATTGGGAGCTACCATGGAGACCTATCGTTATATTGATTTGTTGATTACCGATATGGAGGAAGCCCTTCGGTTAAGCGGACAAACCTCTATTGAAGGGGCTCTCTCTTTCTTCAAGGATAGTGGTGTTGGCGCACTGATTGTTACCCATGGAGCCAATCCCCTTTACTATTTCTGTGATAATGAATTATTCGGCAAGGTAGAGGGGTCTATGCCGGTTTCCGAAAAGGTTAGAAATAGGATTATACAATATCCCGAACAGGTAGGAGATACCACGGGATGCGGAGATAATTTTGCAGGTGGTGCCATTGCATCTATCGCGGAGCAATTGATGAGTCGCAACCGGGATAGAGTAATTATGGATGAGGTGTTGGCATTGGCCACTGTATCGGGTGGATATACCTGTTTCTACCACGGAGGAACGTTCTATGAAGAATATCCGGGACAGAAACGGGAGTTGATAGAGCCTTATTACCAAGACTATCTGCTTCAGGGAGTTGATTGACCGTTCACACCCGATTACAAATAGTTCAATGGATACGAAAAAAATTGTTATTTTTGGGGCTGGGAAGATAGGACGTTCTTTTATAGGACAGCTATTCAATCTGTCAGGCTATGAAGTGGTTTTTGTAGATATCAACAAATCACTGATCAATTTGATGAACCGACAGAAACAATACCGGATAGTCATCAAGAATGGAGTGGAGGATGAGTCACTGCTCATTCGCAATGTGAGAGGTATTTGTCTGGATGAAGAAGAACGGTTGGTATCCGAACTGATCAATACGAAGATAATATCTCTTTCTGTGGGACAACAGGGATTGGGTGCGGTGATTCCCGTGCTGGCCAAATCGTTGATGGCACGCCGGGAGAAACATGGAGATGTGCCGCTGGATATAATTATAGCTGAAAATATCAGAAATGCGGACACGCTTATCAGACAAGAGTTGAAAAAATTATTGTCTTCCGATTATCCTTTGGAACAACTGGTCGGCTTGGTGGAAACAAGCATTGGCAAGATGGTTCCCATCATGACACAGAAAGATATCGAAGAAGACCCTTTGCAGGTGTTTGCCGAGTCCTATAACTCGTTGATCGTCGCGAAAAATGGATTTAAAAATCCTATTCCCGATATTCCTTTCCTGGCGCCTAAAGAGAATATCAAAGCATGGGTCGACCGGAAACTGTTTATCCACAATCTGGGTCATGCGACGGCGGCTTACCTGGGATTCAAAACCTATCCGAAGGCCGCATATATCAGTGAAATATTGGAAGATCAGTATCTTCGCTCTACCGTAAGAGAGACGATGCTACAAGCCGCGGAGATTCTACGGGCATTGTATCCCGAAGAGTTTACGTCAACCCAACTGGAAGAACATATCGATAACTTGATCGGCCGATTTAGAAATAAAAGTTTAAAAGACACAATCTTTCGCGTGGGATGTGACCTGTATAGGAAATTGGGACCGGAAGACCGGCTGGCAGCTCCTGTTCATGCCGCTCTCCGATTGGATAAGCCTTATCACCTAATTATGGATGCGATCATGGCGGGGATATCCTTCAGGGCAAAAGATGAAAACGGTAACTACTTCCCTGCGGATCTATTGTTCTTTGAAGAAGCGAAGAAAGGGGAACGGTATATATTGGAGAAGGTGTGTGGGTTGATAGACTAATGTGTCAATGAGACTAATGTGCCAATGTGCCAATGAGACTAATGTGATTTTGGCATATTGAAAAATTAGCACATTGTTTTAGTCTTGGTTCTTGTATCTTGGTTCTTGTATCTTGGTTC
>JBAYRG010000246.1:0-4994 GCA_041676805.1 Proteiniphilum sp. | reverse complement strand
TGTTGCTCCATATCGGTAAGAGAGCCGTGGAACTCAGCAATAACTTTATCATTGAGATTGAAGTCGTGCTGAAGTTTTTCTTTCAATGTTTCGAGCGTTTCAATGCGTTCGGCAAATAGGACAATTCGAAAATCTTTGGGGCGACCATTCCATTTAAGCCTTATAAGTTCGTCTCTGAAAGCTTTGTACTTGGCATCGTGCCCAAGGGTGATGATGGTATCCACTTTGTCATACAACTCCTCAAGTATCTCTATATTTTCTTCTGCAAGATGACTTTCTATGCCACGCTCTTTCACTCGATTAATTCTGTTCTCGATAGACTTGCGTGCCGCTTCGGGGGATGACATATAGGATTTGAACAAACCAATTGCAAAAAGAAGATCTTTTCGCTCTTTATTTGCTGTGGTTGGTGCTGCTTTTTGTCCAAACAGGTCCTCTACGTCCACTTTCCCCTCTTCCTCAATCACCGACAAGGCGGCAAACTTAATCTCTTGCAGCATTTGCAGAAAATCTTCTTCGGTAGCATTGAGCGGGGCATGGATAGAACGGATTTCACGCTCCATAAAGTTAGACCTTACGGTGTCGTCATCAATATCGTTCTTAAACCTTCTAACATAATATGGTAGTATGTCTTCTTTGCTGTAATTGTTCTCATCCTTGATAGCAAGCGGTTCAATCATATTGATGAGATTGGCAAAATTTTCTCGCTTACCATTGTGTGGTGTTGCGGATGTTAGCACAAGTGATTCGCATTTGGTGCTGAGAAGCTGTGCCAACGAACCTCGTTGTGATTTGATGTTGGCCACCTGATGACATTCATCGATTACAACAATATCCCAGCGTGTTTTCTCTATATAATGTTGATACTTGGCATTGTTTTTTAGCGTGTCGATTGAGACAATTGTTTTATCGTAGTAGTCGAAAGGGTTTTTATTGATCGGCAACTCTGTCTTGATGCGCGATATTCCCTCTGAATCGAGACGTACCAACGGAATGGCAAATCTATTCCATATCTCTTGCTGAAACTGACTCAATATAGATTTGGGCGTAAGAACCAGAATTCGCTTGCCCTTTCCCCGCTTTATCATTTCGGCAAGGAAAATACCCGCCTCAATGGTTTTACCCAATCCCACCGCGTCGGCAATAAGGATGCGTGGACGTGGCAAATCGAATGCTTTTAGAGTGGGTTCGTATTGATAGGTGGCCTCATTGTAAGCTCCTTTATGTGCGATTGTTATATACTTGCTGTAAACAGGCGAGTTGCGTATCTGATTTTCGATAAACAGCCTTGTCTTGCGGTACCCCGAATCCCTGTCGGCAATCAGTCGGGTGTTGCTCGGATCAAGTACATGTATCTCTTTATCTATATAAGTGTCGAAGATAAAATGTATCCCTCTGACCAGCTCTGATACTCCTTCTACTTTGAGTATCCAGCTGCCATTGTTCTCTACTACATTGTTGATAATAAAATCTTCGCCTCTGTTGCTGATGCGTTGTCCCGGTGTGAAATTCATAAATAATGACTTGTGTTTTTATCGTTTGCATTATCTCTCAATAATAAACTTCAAATGTACACATTTCACAGCTAATTCATAAATAAAAACATTTATTTAAATTCAATTCGCTCACCGATGTAAGGAGTGGGAGTTAACGGGCGTTTAGCGATCGCTAATTGTTTTAACTATATGGTTAGAGACCAGACTATCGTATAAATCGTCGTAATAGGAGTTGCTGATAGGTAACGATAAGTTTTCCCCGAGAATGACTTTCTTATACTCTATGGCTCTTATTCGAGATAAGGGGATTATATAGGAGCGGTGTATTCTTCTGAAAAAGTCATTTGGCAGTGTTTTTTCCAAATGCTTTAAGCTATCCATAATCACAACAGGTTTGGTATTTTCAAGATAAATCTTCACATAATCACCGATAGCTTCAATATAAAGAATATCAACATATTCTATTTTAACCAATTTCCCTTTCGATTTTATAAAGATATAATCTTTTGACGATTCCGTTAATGGCATCTGTTCTTCAATATCTGTACTGATATCACTCGAATCTTTATCCTTTAAGTAATTCAGTATTTTTTCGGTAGATTTTAAAAATCTTGCAAAGGATACTGGTTTTAACAAATAATCGATCGCATTGATGTCAAAACCATCTATCGCATATTTGGCATGAGCCGAAATTATAACGACTAATGTATTTTTATTCCGGTGTAAGGTTAGAGACTCAAGTAATTGAAGTCCATTAATGTCAGGCATTTCCACATCGCAGAAAATCACATCCACTTTTTTACTCCTTAATCCCTCCAGAGCTTTTATCGGATCATAATATATTTCTGCTACTTCAAAATTGGGAGTCTTTTCGATGTAGTATTTTAATATATCCGAAGCCGGAGGCTCATCATCGATGATAACACAATTAATTTTTCTCTTCATTACTCCAGTTAATTTAAGCCCCTTTACTCAACGTGTCAAAGATGACCAATTCGAGGAAAAAAGAATCATTTGTTTCTCTTATTGATAACTTATGCTTGTCCGGATAGATGAGGTTTAATTTTCGTTTCGTATTTTTTATCCCGATATTCTTGCTTTTATATTGCACTGCATTTTTATTGTATTTTTTGTTTTTTGTGGTGAAGTGTATATTGTTTTCATCCGCTTTGATATGGATGGCGATGGTGGATGGATAATGGTTGCTTATTCCATATTGAAAACTGTTTTCGATAAAAGAGATAAAGGTAAGAGGTGCTATTTTATGATCTTCGATATTGCCTTCGACTTCAAATTCAATCTGTAAAGTATCTGTATATCTCAAAACCTGCAATTCAATATAATTATTTATATAATCGATCTCTTCTTGCAGGGGTACAAAGTTTGTTTCTATTTTATCGAAAATATAACGGATTAGCTGGGAATACAATAATATAGCGTCGGAAGCTTTATCACTCTTTTTGAGTATCAATGAATAGATTGCGTTGAGCGTATTGATAATGAAATGAGGATTTATTTGCGCTTTCAGGTATGCTAGCTCAATAATAGTTTTTTCCGCCTCAATTTCTTCATTTTTTTTATTTAATGACATCCATTCATTGATAAGTCTATAACATAGACTAAGAGTCCAAAACAAGAGAAATTGTGTTAAAGGCAGCATAATGCGTCTGATGGGAATTATTCTTCTCTTTTCCATCATAAAAGGATGATCTTCAAAAGGGGGAAGCCTTTTTGGAGGGATGTCAGGCCGCGGAAAAAAATCCAATTGCATAAAAAGAGAAAAGATATAATGATGAAAATAGATGTATAGCAAGAGAATAATCCCTATAATAACAACGTAAAGGAGATATTTTTTATTGGGGATGAATTTAACAAATAAAAAATTGGCATTCAGATAAAAGAAGCAAACTAAAAGCAAATTGCTTATGAGTATTGGCAAGTTCTTAACCAAAGAAAAGGTATTGTCCGGATGCAAGGACATTAGGGTTGTTGTCGCCAGGAATACCGTCCAGACAAGAACGTGTAATAATATGTTTGTGATTTTCTTATACATCGGTCGTTTGTGGATTATACTTAGTTAAATCAAAACATAATAGTAAAAAATAAGAAGCAATGCAAACGTACGAATTAATTAAATACAAACTATGCTTGAATTTCTTCCGTTCATCTAGTTTAACGAAAACTGGTGCTAAAATTGGGCTTCTCTCGCAATGAGATAATCAAAACAAACCTATTTTCAATACATTTAACGTAACGAAATAGTGCTAATTAAACCTCCTTTTTCTAAACCACTGGTCGATAATTGAACAATTAAATGTTAGTATGAAATAAGATTCTTTTATATAATTGGCAGGAGCCGATAAAGAGTTCCCGTATTCCAATGAAATATTTAGTAAGTTCCAACTAAGCGGAAAACTATATCCTGCAGAGACAGAATAATTATAGGCATTTTCTCCTCCTACCTGTATGTAAGATTTTGAGAGGGAAGTTCCGATTTGTATCTGTCCCCGGGTCCTGATTCCTTGCCCGTCTACTCTATAAGACCTGTTCCCATTCGGCGTATACCCTAAACCGGTATTAACCTTGTATGAATCCACAATTTTAGTGCTGCTGACACCAGACTCAATTCCTTTCCATTTTATATACCGGAAGTCCATACCCCACATGATTTTTTTGCTGTCATGGGAAAATCCTATCCCAAACGTTTCAGGAATAAATTGACCTGTGGATCTGCCATCACGTTCTTCGATTAAATTATATTCGCTATCATATACTATGGTCTTATTACTCATTGATATATCTTGTTTATAACCATAGATGGCTCCTAGGGTCAGTCCCTGATTATGATACTGGATCCCGAATGTATTATAAAATTGGAAAACATAAGAATCCTTTTCAAAAAGATATTGCGATTGATCTTCTGTCTGCTTCAATGTGCCGGTGATATATTTGGTGTTGATGCCGACAGAAAAATTGTCGGTTACTTTGATCCCATTCGATAGATATAATTCATATAATCCCCCACTTCCTTCCAGATACACGGCCTTGGTATCGGTTGACCCTTCTACAGGTTCTTCACTGTATATCCGGTAACCGGTGTCGCTAAATGGCTTTAATCCCAACGATATTCCCCATCCGGGCATAAGCCTTAATCCAATAGAAACTTTTTTAAGGTTTCCGTTGATTGTGTTATCTGTTTTTCCTCTTTGGGTAAAAAAGGAATATTTCCCTGTTGCCGACATGTCAAATATGAACTTCAAACTATCCAAGCCGCTTATTCCTGCGGGATTGATCACATTCAGATAATCAAACTCTCTTACCCCGATTCCAATATCAGACATTCCGGCAGTTCTCCCGTAGTCCTTGTTTTCTATTTCACCCAATCCCAATATGGAATAGGGAGAGTAGGTCGCCTGAGACTGTATATTCGAGATGAAACATATCAGGCATAGAATTGCAATAAGAGCCCGTTTTTCAATCATTATCATAAACTATAAC
>JBAYRG010000245.1:0-5002 GCA_041676805.1 Proteiniphilum sp. | reverse complement strand
CGGCTGAAGCAAAAGGAACTTTTAATGGATGTTCAGATAGAATACCCTGCAACTGTTTCCGATATGGCAGATATCAATATCACAGCAGATGAGTTAATTCATTGTATCGACGAACTTCCTGACACTCACCGAACAGTTTTTAATCTTTTTGCGGTGGAAGGTTTTAGTCATCGGGAAATAGCCGCATTGCTGAATATACCCGAAAGTACGTCGCGGTCATACTTTTTCAGGGCAAGGCAATTATTACAAAAGAGAGTTACACAGTTGCTCGAGTATAATAGATAACAGGTAGCAAAGATGCACTCAGATGATAGATACATAGATAAGCCGGATGACTTTTCGAGGAAAATCGGAGAGAAGTTACGGGAGCACCGGATGCCTGTCGATTCAGACATATGGGACTCGTTGACGGGCAGGTTTCTTCCGCAAAGAAGAGGTGTGCCGTTGTATCTGCGGTGGATGGCAGCCGGTGTGGCGGCTGTGGCGCTACTATTGCTTCTTCTGGTTGACGGGTCGAATGAGGAGTCGGGAGGAATCAGTGAAGAGGTAAGATATTCGGATATCAATAAAACCGATAGAATCATTGAGTCGGAGAAAGAAACCGAAAGAGTGACAGAAATCCTTGAATCGCGGCGAATTCCGGATTCAGGAAGCTGGGGGGAAAAGTCTAATCAAGAGGAAGCCATGGAGTTGGCGGTAATGGTGAAACCGGAGGAAACTGTAGAACTGGTGGCAACAGTGGATCCCGAGGAGCCTTTAGAATTGGAAGGGAAGATAAATCCGGGAGAGGATAAAGAGGTGGAGGTCGCTGAACCGGGAGAACTCAACGACCCGGAAAATATTTCAAAGTCCGAAGAGCCTGTTAAACCGGAAAAGAAACTACTCCCGAAAGATGAATTTCTGGTAGAAAATCACTTGCCTGCCTCTGGTCAGGAGCATCGAAAGCATCAATCGCTAATGGCTTCACTGGGTAGCGGTGGTGCTCTTCCGGATTTTTTCCCGGGGGATTATGCTTATATGGATTCTCCGCAGAATAATGGCTCTCTTCCGGGTGGAGATTTAGATAAAGGAGATGGCTTAATTTCGGGAGGGAGTTATAACTTGCTGAGCCCCGATGATTATACCGATATTATACACCGTCCCCCTATTTCGTTCAGCCTGACTGCCAATTTCCCGGTCGGTGAAAATCTCGGTCTGGAAACCGGATTATCATATACTTACCTGTTTTCACGTTTCAACCGGAGTGATAACTTTATCTATCGCGGCACATTGCAACAGCATTATATAGGCATACCGGTGAACCTGAGGTATACCGTATGGCAAAATGATGCATGGAATATCTATCTATTGGCTGGCGGGAGCATTGAGAAGGGACTTCGTGCCATTTACAAACAGGAGATTGAATATAATGGTGACAGGGTGCATCACACCGATGTATATAGCCGCATCGACGGATTTCAGTTCTCCGCACAGGGTGGTGTCGGTTTCAGCTACCGGTTGCGGGATAACCTGAGCCTGTTTGGCGAACCAAGGATCGTCTATTATTTCAAGAACAATCAACCGATGAGCGCCCGGACAGATAACCCATTGATATTTGGGTTGAATATGGGAATAAGATTGGGCTTTAAATGAATAATGAATAATTTTTTAGTTTTAATTTTCCATTCTCAAGTTTTAATTTAAAGAATATTTTGATCATGAAGAAACTGTCTTTTTTACTATTGATGACCGGCCTGTTTGTTTTACCGGGGTGCAAGGATTATGTAAATGATTATATAACCTATACGGTGAATGAGCCTGTCTTTATGCCGGTTTCCGAGTTCAGGAGCGCGGTGGATGTGATACCGCAACCTCAGCCCATTGAGAAACAGGGGAAAATTGTCTTTTACGACGGTTACCTCTATATCTCCCAGCCGGAAAAGGGAATTCATGTAATTGACAACCGTAATCCGTCGAATCCGAGTAACATCGCTTTTATCGAATTGATAGGAAATGCCGATATGCACGTGCGCAATGGTGTGTTGTATGCCGATTCGTACATCGATTTGGTCTGGTTCGATATCAGCGATCCGTCCAAACCGGTCTATAAGGGACGGAAAGAAGAGGTGTTTCCGGAAGCGTTTCCTCCCACCGAAAATGGATATAGCATCGATTATGCCAAGTCGATGGACAGGTCGAATGGAATTGTTGTCGGCTGGAAAACCGTGGAGAGGAAAGAGCTTGTCCAGACCAGTAAGTCCTATTGGTGGAGCTGGAATGGTGTGTCGGAAAAAATGATGTACAGCAGCGACGCTTCTTTTTCCGGCAGCGGAGGAGGTGTGGGTGTAGCCGGTTCCATGTCCCGGTTTGCCATCTACAAAGACAATCTTTATACTGTAATGAACAATCACCTCGGCATTTTCGACCTGTCGGATGAAACGCCCGAGAAGGTCGGTCAGGATACTTATGTGGGATTTGATGTGGAGACCATCTTCAGCTACAAAAACTGTATGTTCATGGGAACGCCCACAGGAATGATTATTTATTCTTTGGAAGATCCGCTGAAACCCGAACGCCAGTCGATGATCACCCATGTGTTTGGCTGCGATCCTGTGGTGGTGGAGAACGATATCGCCTATGTGACCATCCGTTCGGGCACTTTTTGCGGTCAAACTGCCAATGAATTGATTGTGGTGGATGTGAGTAACCCAAAGCAACCCAAGCATATTGTCACTTACAATATGGAAAACCCCAAGGGACTGGGTATAGATAATGGAACGCTTTTTGTCTGTGATGACGGACTTAGGGTATTCAATGCGGAAGATCCGAGCACCATTATGCATAAGGATAACAAATTGGCGCATTTCAGGGAGATAGATGGGCTTGATGTGATCCCGTTCGATAATGTGCTGATGATGATTGCGGAAGACGGCATTTACCAGTATGATTATACCGATGTTCAACAGATAAGGCAATTGAGCCGTTTGCCGATCGGTAAATAGAACTTCCCTGTTTGCTCAATTTCCTGCTGCCGTTGGAGAGATCTGGCGGCAGCTTCTTTTTGATCAGGTTTATACCGGGTTTAAGGCAAAAGAGAGAATCCCTTCTTAGCTGTATCTAATCGACAATGCCTTCCTGCATCGGGACGAAGATAAAATCCCCATGCTCCGATTTCTTGAATTCATTCTCGCCCACTCGTCGGATAACGGTCATTTTCTGTCCAGTCTTTCCTCCTACAGGAACAACCATCCATCCTCCTATGCGTAGTTGATGTAATAGTTTCTCCGGAACCTTCTCCGGCGCGGCAGTAATCAGTATCTTGTCGAAAGGAGCATGCTCGGGTAATCCTTCATAGCCGTCACCAAAAAAGAGATTCGGATAATATCCCAATTTATTCAGTGTCTCTTTGGCGCTTTCATACAAATTGCGATACCTCTCTATACTATAAACTTCAACTCCCATTTCAGATAATACGGCCGCCTGGTAGCCACTGCCGGTTCCTATCTCCAGCACTTTTTCACCCGGTTTCAATTGCAGTAGTTGAGTCTGCCAAGCAACTGTGAAAGGTTGAGAAATGGTTTGTCCACTTTCGATCGGCAAAGGGCGATCCTGATAAGCATAGGCGGAGAGTTGCTTATCAATAAAGGAATCTCTTGGGATACTGGCGATAGCCGTTAAAACAGTTTTGTCTGAAATACCTTTTCTCTCTAATTCTTTGGCAAGTTTTTTTGCTTCGTTATTATATTGTTGGTGTAAATCTGTCATATAGATATCTGGTTTTATTTGCTGGTTTCTTGAACTGTTTGATGCACAGGCGATCAACCCTGTACAGAAAAGGGCAATGATAACCGCCACTGGAATAGGATATTGCTTTTCTCGTTTCATACGACTAAAATTATTTATATTCAATGATGTTGTATGATTATTGAGCGAAGCGAAATCGCCGACTTCCTTTAGAAGTATTAACTGGAGGGAACTCGCTTTTAATCATGTTCTTGTGTGATAATGATTATCATGCTCTTTTCATACTGTTTGATTTTCAATGTGATAAATACAAAGATAATGATATTCTGTCTCTTATCTGATTTTTTCGAGATATAATTCGTAGTTCGATAAAAAGTCGTATATTTCGCTCAAATTCGAAAACCAATAATTAAAATGAGAAAAACGGCTTTTTTATTTGGTTTGATCTTTTCAACACTGTCAGTTATGTCGCAAAATAGTGAGATATCGTCAAAGGAGATGCATCAGGAGGTGGCATGGGGTGTGATCTATAATTCAGTGGGCACATTACGAGCTGAACCTCGTTATGGCTCGGAACTGGTAACGCAGGGATTGTTGGGGATGCCTGTGAGGATTTTGGAAAAAAAAGGTGGTTGGATATCTATCCAGACCCCCGACAACTATATCGGTTGGATAAACGGGGCGGTGAGGAAAATGACAAAATCGGAACTGGAGGAATATTTACAAAAACCGAAAGTAATCATCACAGCCTTCTCCACCCAGTCGGTAAGCAAGCCGAAAAATAATTCCTTTCCGGTCTCCGACCTGGTAATCGGTAATATGTTACTCTTAAAGGGGTCGAAGGGTAAATTTTATCAAGTAGGGTATCCCGACGGGCGGGAAGGATATATCCGCAAGTCGGATGCCAAAGAAATAACAAAATGGTTGAAGGGTATCGAATTGACTGGTGAGAGTATTGTGCATACCGCTTACCGGTTTATGGGAACACCCTATCTTTGGGGCGGAACATCTTCCAAAGGGTTAGATTGCAGCGGATTCACCAAGACGGTCTATTTCTTGCATGGGGTTATTCTGGCGAGAGACGCCTCCCAGCAGGTGAATAGTGGTAAGTTGATAGACGATCAAGGCGATTTCAGCGGTGCTTTGCCGGGAGATCTGTTGTTCTTCGGCTCTAAGACGACAGATGACAACTCGAAAGAAAAGGTGGTACATGTAGGCATATATATTGGTAACAATCGTTTTATCCATGCTTCCGACTATATTCATATCAGCAGCCTCG
>JBAYRG010000244.1:0-5004 GCA_041676805.1 Proteiniphilum sp. | reverse complement strand
GCCGCCAAGCTAAAACAATCCTTTAATAGATATCTTTTCGATAACAAGAGGGGTGTTTATATCGATGGTATCGGTACAGATCATGCTTCGCTTCATGCCAATATGTTCCCGCTCGCTTTTGGACTGGTACCCGAAAAGCAGGTCGCCAGAGTGATGGAATTTATCCGTTCACGTGGGATGGCTTGCAGTGTATACGGTTCACAGTTCCTACTCGATGCCATTTACGATGCCCATGATGCCGGATACGGACTACGACTGTTGACCTCTACCGGCGAGAGGAGCTGGTATAATATGATCCGGGTAGGCTCCACCATCACGCTCGAAGCATGGGATAACAAGTACAAACCTAACCAGGACTGGAACCATGCCTGGGGCGCCGCGCCGGCTAACCTCATTCCTCGGAAGCTGATGGGAATAGAGCCTTTGGAGCCGGGATTCCGGAAGATCAGGATTAAGCCGCAACCAGGCTTATTGAGATCGGCAGAAATCAAACATCCGACTATCCGGGGTGATGTAAAGGCCAGTTTCACCAATAATCCGGGGCAATCGTTCCAACTTGAGGTCACCATACCGTCCAACACATCCGCCAATATATATCTCCCTTTCTATTCCAAAGGACAGACGGTGCAGATAAATGGCCGGCCAATAAAGTATAAACGGGAAGGCAACTTCGCAGTCATTGAAAATATCGCTTCAGGGAAATGGCTCTTTACTGTAGAACGATAGGGGCTTCCTCGGTTCTTAGTTATTCACTTTTAATTTTTAGTTATTCATTTTTAATTTTAGTTTTCCAATATGAAATCCTACTTATTATTTTTTCTTTTCCTTTTTCTTCTGGCAGAAAACGTTCCGGCACAAGAGTATCTTTCTGAAAAAACTTTTCAGGGACAACTTGTCAAAGATGAAATTACACGGGCTTATCTTACTCCCGTCAAGATTATCTGGCAATCAGACAATAAAAATAACCAGGTGAAAAATTCGGAAGCGCTTCTCACGGAATTCGACGGGCAACTCTCTACCAGTGGGGCTGGCATGTGCGTGCTCCGGTCGGATGACGAAACACAGGCATCCGTATTACTGGATTTCGGAACGGAAATATATGGAGGAATAGAAATAGCCGCTGCCATAAGGGGTGAAAAGAAAGCACTGAAAGTTCGTATCCGCTTAGGAGAATCGGTTTCCGAGGCGATGAGCAATGCGATAGACAACAGTGTGCCGGGGATGAATTCGGCCACAAATGACCACTCCTTAAGGGATTATACATTGGAGATACCTTGGCTGGGAACTGTCGAAGTGGGGAACTCCGGATTCCGCTTCGTACGGATAGATCTCCTGGACAAGGATGTCGATTTACCGATACGGTCAGTAAGAGGAATCTTCCGATACAGGGATATCCCTTATCTGGGTTCATTCAAATGCGACAACGAACGACTTAACAGAATATGGGAAACAGGTGCGTATACCGTCCACCTGAATATGCAGGAATACCTGTGGGACGGAATAAAAAGAGACCGTTTAGTCTGGCTGGGCGACATACATCCGGAGATCATGACCATCAACACCGTATTCGGTGATCAGGAAGTGGTGAAAAAAAGTCTTGATTTCGGAAGGGATACCACTCCCCTACCTGGATGGATGAACGGGATTTCTTCCTACTCACTGTGGTGGATCATTGCCCATCGCGATCTTTACCTCTATAATGGAGACCTGGACTATTTAAAAGCACAACAATTCTATCTCAACCAGTTAGTAGATCAGATCATTTCAAAAATAGATAAAAACGGAAAGGAGAATCTTGATGGAGGACGCTTCCTTGATTGGCCTACGGCAAAACAAGAGGGTATTATTCATTCCGGACTCCAGTCCCTAATGCTTATGGCCATGGAAGCGGGAAAAGATATTGCCGGATGGTTAAATGACAGGGAACTCAATAAACTATGCGCAAAGACATCCGAAACATTGAAGAAACATCGTCCGGTCGATCATGGCAATAAGCAGGCCGCCTCATTACTCGCTCTGGCGGGCATACTTTCCCCCGACAAGGCTTCTCCAGTCATACTCAACAACGGAGCCAATGATTTCGCGACATTCTACGGCTATTATATGCTGGAGGCATTGGCCAAGGACGGTAAATACAAGGAAGCTATGAATATCATCTCTGACTACTGGGGAGCAATGCTCGATTTAGGTGCCACCACCTTCTGGGAAGACTTCAACTACGCCACCCGCGTGAATGCCACTCCTATCGACCAACTGCCCGAACCCTCGAAATTCAATATCCACGCCGACGGGGGAGATCATTGTTATGTTGGCCTCAGGGCAAGTCTTTGCCATGGTTGGGCATCCGGTCCCACAGCATGGTTGACAACACACGTACTGGGTATCCAGGTCTTGGAACCCGGTGCTAAAGTAATCCGGGTACAATCCAATCTGGGCGATCTTTCTTTTGCCGAAGGCACATTCCCTACTCCGTACGGTATTGTAACAGTGAAACATGTGAAACAAGCAGATGGAAAAATAAAAAGCGAAATTGATGCACCGAAGGAGATAAAAATTATTCGTTGAAACAATAACGATAACCTTCCAAGTCAATAACTAACTACAATTTAACGCTGAAAAAACATGAAAAAAACCTATTATTAGTTATCTGTTTACAGATTTTCTTAACTGTCAGTTGTAAGGGAGACGATGAATCCTCGGCTACCTTGAGAGCAATCGAGATTACGCCCGAAAAGGTTGAGATAGGGATAGGTGAAACCCAGTATATCAAAGCCAATCCGGTACCACAGAATGCGGATCCTGCCGAACTTCCTTTCGAGTGGAGTTCCAGTAATACACAAATTGCCACAATATCCCGCTCCGGCATGGTCAAGGGAGAATCGGCTGGCACAGCAGAGATAACCGTAAGTGCGAAAAAAAGTACCGCCATAACAAAAAAAATACCCGTTACCATCGTCGACAAGCGTATTCCTTTGACCGGGATCACGGTAACTCCTGAAACCATTTCAATTGAAGTTGGACAATCTACAAAGGTAACAGCAAAGCCTGAACCCGCAAATGCCGAAGGATTTTCTTTCGAATGGAAATCGGCTGATGAGAATATTGCCACTGTCAACTCCGCGGGAGTTGTCTCCGCAAAAGCAAAAGGAACGACCATCATTACGGTAAAATCGAATGATATAAAAAAGGAAATACCCGTCACCGTTATCCATACTTTACGTATCGTGATCGGTACTACCAGCTACTCGGTGGACACGCTCGATTACCAGATAAAGGATCAAGGAATCAGCTTTTTTAAATTCTCCATACCGGAGTTTGTCAACGAGTTTAACAGCTTTGGCAAAGGATTGGTAGTACACTCTGTGGAGGTAGATCTCACCTATCCGGAAAATAGGCTCGAGGTATGGACTGCCATGATCAATGCAAATAATAGCAACCGGGAAAGTCCTGTCAATGCATTCAACAAAGAGACAACAGTGATGGAAGCATCTGGACGTAAGCCGGTAGCGATGACCAACGGTGACTTTTATGTGCTTGATGCCAATCTCCCGGAAGTATTGAATAAAAACACCGAAGGGAATTATGGCGCATATCAAAGACGCCGCCCCCATGGCATGGAGGTGAAGCACGGCAAGATTATCGAGACACCCTTTACTGACATAATTCCTACCATTCATAATAAAGCATTGATAATCAAAGATGATAAACTTCCCGATTTTGCCAACACCATCTCCTTCTCTGGAAATGTGAAAATCGGAGCCACAACAATGACGCTGTCAAATATCAACAGTTTTGCCCGGGATGTCGTAAATCCGACCACGCCGCACAAACATCCTGCCAAGCCGGGAGAACTGGTATTGTTCAGCAATGAGGCCTTCTCTTTTCTCGATTATAGAAAGGATCAAACACAAGCTCTCGACTCTACGCTGGCATGGTCTCCCTATCCCAGTACGATGGTATCTCTTTCCTACCCAAAAAATGGATGGAAGGTGAATGAGGCGATGAAATTTACTGTTACCGCGATCGAATATGATGTGGAAACACGGCTGGCAGGTGTAGGATCAACCCTTCCTGATTACGGTGGCAAACGGTTCAACGGTGAGGGTGCCATCTTAGTGGGTAACCCCACGGCTCCCGGGTTAGACAACGGATCCAAACAGTTTCTCTCCACCTTACAAGTGGGAGATGAAATAGAGATCACTACCGAGGTAAAGGTTAATGGAAATACAGTCAACGACAAGAAATTAAGCGCTATTGGAATACATACCGAACGTCCCATGCTGCAAAATGGAGTGATATCCGAAACATGGGGTGAAGCACATCCACGTACTGTTATCGGTTATTCGCAAGACCGGAAAAAAGTATATCTCCTTGTGATTGACGGACGTCAAACCAATTACTCTGCCGGGGTAACCACCGGTCAGGCAGGTGCCATCCTCAAGGCCTTGGGCGCCCATACCGGACTAAACATCGACGGAGGAGGTTCTTCCACCATGATCGTGAACGGTGTCACCGTCAACAAACCATCCGATAACCCACAACGTCCCGTGGCAAACGGAGTCGTGATCACAACAAAAAAATAAAAACGATAATATCATTTTACTTATCAAAAATATCATTTTTTATACCTTCATAGTCAATAATCAAAATAATTTTGTATTATATAATATAATATTTTTAAGCAATTGCTTAGTGCAATATTCCGTTCAGGAAACAACTTTCAGCCTTAAAAAAGAAATGAAACAAATTGCGTAAACAAATAAAAATCAAACACTTAAATAAAAAATAATAAGTAACGAGAATTGAACATTTTACATTCATACCTATGAAAATTGAAATCACTAAGAAGATTTGGTATCGGCATATCAGAGCGATTATGTTGATACTGCTTGTGTTTTGTATATCGTGCAAAGACAAGGAGACAGATGAAGGAATCAATGGTGACCCCTATGATCCGACAAAACCTGTGGTACTTTCGGAATTTTATCCTGAAACGGGAGGCAT
>JBAYRG010000243.1:0-5015 GCA_041676805.1 Proteiniphilum sp. | reverse complement strand
TTTATGTTTAAATATGCAAAAATAAAATCTAAATAAAAAGGTGATTACTGAATTTTCATAACAATAAAAGCTTTATTCTACCTCCTTTCAATTAACTGCTTACTTTAGCGCTTTAGAAATAAAACCACAAAAGAAATGGAGAAGGATTCACCCAAAAGAACAAATTCTTGAATCCCATGCGTAGCATTAACCTAAGTGTCACTTACCGTTTCGGTGATCTGAAAACCTCTATGAAAAGAGTGCAACGCACCATCAGCAATGACGATGTTATCCAGAATCAGGATAGCGGAACCCAGGGAGGCGGTACTCCAACACAAGGAGGAGGGAATTAATGGATTTTGTGTAGGATCGTATCCTTCTTATATCTGGAATGATTATCTTTACACTATATAGCATTAAAAGTGTATGAGAATCGATATTATCACTGTGCTTCCTGCAATCATTGAGGGAGCGCTTCACACTAGCATACTGAAACGGGCTCAGGAGAAAGGGCTGGTCGAGTTCGGACTGCATAACCTGCGTGACTACACGCTTGATAAGCATCGCCGCGTCGATGATTATCCATTTGGAGGAGAGGCCGGTATGGTGATGCAGATAGAGCCTATCGATAGGGCCATCAGTTGGCTAAAGTCGCAACGTAACTATGATGAAGTGCTCTTCACTACGCCCGATGGGGAGCAATTTACACAGTCCACAGCCAATGAGCTTTCCCTGAAAGAGAATATAATCATTCTTTGCGGACATTATAAAGGGGTTGATTACCGGGTAAGGGAACATCTTATCACGCGGGAGATCTCTATCGGTGATTTTGTGCTTACAGGTGGAGAATTGGTCGCCGCAATGATTGCAGATGCGGTAGTCCGCGTTATTCCGGGGACTATCGGAGATGAACAATCCGCATTGTCCGATTCGTTTCAGGATGGACTACTGGCACCGCCGGTCTATACCCGGCCGGCCGAATATAAGGGATGGAAAGTGCCTGATATATTGTTGTCGGGGCATGAGCGGAAAATAGAGGATTGGCGCCATGAACAGGCGGTAGAACGTACCAAAAGACTGAGACCTGACCTGCTTCGGTAGTTATTCAAATTTACGTTGTAAATTCAGATGTTTGCTACGCTCGACATAGTCAAAACAAGTTTAGCATCTGCTCTCGCTTATTGTAAGCATTCAGTTGTTATTACACACGAGACACCAATAACGGTGAAACCAAATAACTACTAAATTATATACGAAACATAAATATTCTTGTTCTAATAGACATATCTATAACTGACTAAATACCAGTTTTGTATAATCTGACCAAAAATTTGTGCAACAAAGATTGGGTAAAATCGTTTAGTTGAGGTTATCTTTGTGGAAAAACCGGATTGATTATGAAGGGAATCGTTTTAGCTGGAGGCTCCGGCACAAGATTATATCCCATTACGAAAGGGATATCGAAGCAATTGCTTCCCATTTTCGATAAACCGATGATCTATTATCCCATTTCCGCACTGATGTTAGCAGGTATCAGGGATATTCTCATTATCTCTACTCCGCTTGACCTGCCCGGATTCCAGCGGTTACTTGGTGATGGGTCTGATTACGGTGTCCATTTCAGTTATGCGGAACAACCTTCTCCGGATGGGCTGGCACAGGCTTTTATTATCGGTGAGCACTTTATCGGGGATGATGCCGTCTGTTTGGTGTTGGGTGATAATATTTTTTACGGACAGGGATTTCCCAGGATGCTGCGTCAGGCCCTACAGGATGCGGAAAAAGAGGCTTTAGCTACCGTATTCGGTTATTATGTGGATAACCCACAACGTTATGGTGTCGCTGAGTTAGATCAGGAAGGAAAGGTGATAAGCATTGAAGAGAAACCATCCGAACCCAAATCTAACTGGGCAGTTACAGGGCTTTATTTTTATCCGAACCGGGTTGTGGAAATTGCGAGACAAGTCAAACCGTCGGCACGTGGAGAGTTGGAGATTACCTCTGTTAATCAGGCTTTTCTGGAAGAAAGACAGTTGCAAATGCAACTCTTTGGGCGTGGATTTGCCTGGCTTGATACCGGTACCCATGATTCTCTTTCGGAAGCCTCTACCTTTATTGAAGTGCTGGAAAAGCGACAGGGCCTGAAGATATCTTGTCTCGAAGAGATTTCCTGGAGGAACGGTTGGATTTCCGACCAGCGATTGAGAGAAATAGGAATGTCGATGAAGAATAACCCGTACGGACAATATCTGCTTCGACTGGGTTAGACAGGTTGAAAAGTGGACAGATGATTAAGTGATTAAGTGAGAAAGATAGTGAAAAGGAAGTCTTGAACTTTGATTCTGAAAGTCTTGACTCTTGATTCTGAAAAAATATGAATATTATACAGACAGCTATAGAAGGCGTTGTGATTATTGAGCCGACGGTGTTTGGTGATGAACGGGGCTATTTCTTTGAATCGTTTTCTCAGAGAGAATTTGAAGAAAAAGTTTGCAAAGTCATTTTTGTCCAGGACAATGAGAGTTTGTCGGGATATGGAGTTGTGCGAGGGTTACATTTTCAGAAATCACCTTATGAACAGGCCAAATTGGTGCGAGTGGTGAAAGGTAAGGTGTTGGATGTGATAGTTGATATTCGTAAGGATTCACCTACTCATGGGAAATATTTGTCGATAGAACTCTCCGAAGAAAACAAACGCCAACTCTTTGTTCCCCGTGGGTTTGCCCATGGTTATGCAGTATTGGAAGATAAAACGATTTTCCAGTATAAATGTGATAATTATTATGCACCGGATTATGAAGGTGCAATCCTTTGGAATGATCCGCAACTTGGTATTGACTGGCACTTGCCTTCCGAAGATATTATCCTTTCGGAAAAAGACCGGAGAAACCCATTGTTTCAATTACCAATTACTAATTAGCAATTACCAATGTGTGGATGGCTTCTATTGCTTCTTGGTTCTAACTTGACTTCGTCCATTTTCTGTTGTCATTCGGCAAAATGTAAACAAGTATGCTTTTGCCCTCATCCTTAAAAAATTATAACTTCTAATCATGGCAAAAAAAAATATTCTGATCACAGGTGGTGCCGGTTTTATTGGCTCTCATGTAGTACGACTGTTTGTGAATCAATATCCCGATTATCAGATTATCAATCTCGATAAACTGACTTATGCCGGAAATCTTGCGAATTTGAGGGATATAGAGGCCAAACCCAATTATAGGTTCCTGAAAGAAGATATCTGTGATTTTGAAAAGATAAAGGAAGTTTTTGCCGACTTCAAAATTGACAATGTAATCCATCTGGCTGCCGAAAGTCATGTTGATCGCTCCATTACCGACCCTTTCTCCTTTGCCAGAACCAATGTATTGGGAACGCTTAACCTGTTGCAGGCGGCAAAAGAAAATTGGCAGGGTACATATGACGGAAAACTCTTTTATCATGTTTCTACTGATGAGGTCTACGGAGCACTGGAATTTGATGACACCCTTTTTACAGAAGAGACCCGTTATGATCCGCATAGTCCTTATTCCGCATCAAAAGCTTCATCCGATCATTTTGTCAGGGCGTATCACGATACTTACGGCTTGCAGATTATTATCTCCAATTGTTCCAATAATTATGGGCCTAACCAGTTCCCCGAGAAACTGATTCCGTTGTTTATCCATAATATACGTCAAAATAAACCATTGCCTGTATATGGAAAGGGAGAAAACGTAAGGGACTGGCTCTACGTGGATGATCACGCACGTGCTATCGATCTCATTTTTCACAAGGGAAAGGTGGGAGATACCTATAATATTGGCGGTTTTAACGAGTGGACAAATATAGATTTGATTCATGTAATCATCAAAACTGTGGATCGTTTGTTAGGCCGCGAGGAGGGTGCGTCGGAGAAGTTGATTGCCTATGTCACCGACCGTGCAGGACATGACTTGAGATACGCCATTGATGCCACAAAGATCAAGAACGAACTCGGCTGGGAACCTTCCCTCCAGTTTGAGGAAGGAATTGAAAAGACTGTCAAGTGGTATATTGAGAATCAGGAATGGCTCGATGATATTGTCAGTGGTGCCTATCGAAATGTAGATTGAAAATATATTTTAATCCTGTACATACCATTTATATACTTTCTCCACACCTTCATCAATATCAATAGTATGTTTCCATCCCAATGCGTTTAACTTGGAGACGTCGGTCAATTTTCTCATAGTGCCGTCGGGTTTGGACGTGTCAAAAGCAATCTTCCCGGTGTATCCAATTGTTTTCTTGATCAGTGCGGACAGATTGCTAATGCTTATCTCCTTTCCCGTACCGATATTGATATGACAATTTCTTACTTCTGTTTTTCCTTTTGCCAGATCTTTAAAGTCTATATTTTCCATGATATAGACAGAGGCGTCGGCCATATCTTCACTCCAGAGGAATTCCCGCATTGGTTTCCCACTTCCCCATAATTCAACCCGATCTTTATGGATGCCATACTCCCGGAGTTTGGCCTCTATATCCTGTTGCGAGCTGCTACCTGAGATTTCCTCTATCGGTCGTCGGTTAAGATCTTCCCTGACAGCGACCCACTCTTCGTTCATCAGTGCTTTTGCCAGATGAATCTTACGGATGATCGCAGGTAGAACATGACTCTTCTCCAGATCGAAATTATCGTTTGGACCATACAGGTTTGTAGGCATCACTCCGATATAGTTGGTACCGTATTGGATATTGAAGCTCTCACACATTTTTAGCCCTGCGATTTTGGCGATGGCATACGGTTCATTGGTGTATTCCAACGGCCCGGAGAGTAATGCTTCCTCCGATATCGGCTGAGGTGCTTCACGGGGATAGATGCAGGTACTACCGAGGAAGAGCAGTTTCTTTATATGATGACGGAAACTCTCTCCAATAACGTTATTCTGGATTTGTAGGTTGCGATAGATAAAATCGGCCCGATAGGTGTTGTTGGCAATAATACCTCCTACATGTGCCGCTGCAAGAATTACATACTCAGGTTCTTCATTGTCAAAAAAAGAGCTCACGGC
>JBAYRG010000242.1:0-5065 GCA_041676805.1 Proteiniphilum sp. | reverse complement strand
TTACCCGGTCCTTCACCATCGTACCAGGGGGAAGTCCAGTTGAATGTACGGACATAGACATTGTATTTCCCGGTTGTAGGGAACTCGACCGAGATTTCCGCATCTTCTACCGGTACGCCCATTCCATGCGCCATCAGGTAAGAAGACCCCATCAGGTCCATAAACTGCTGGTCGACTACCCAGCCTCCCTTCTTACTGAAATTCTCAGCTTCCAGCAGCAGTGAAGTCGACTGTGCCATTATTATATTCGCCGCTATCGCGAGCAACAAACCCAAACAATATTTTCGCATATGTGTAAGAAATTAGAGCCAAGAATCAAGAATTTTCTTAGGAACGAGTGCAGAGTCAAGTTTACTTGTTCTATGCCGAGTGACGACAGAAAATGGACGAAGTCAATCAAGAATCAAGACTCGTACGGTTGTTTATTTTTATACTATTATCTATATTCCAACCAAGTTGTGATATTTGTATCAGTGTCGGAGATAAACCGGATCCAGCGGGCTTGGAAAGAGTCCGGGAACTGGTGATGGTATTTTTGTCCCGGTTGTACAGTGTATACCGCGTATTCCATCCAATCACCGTTTCCGGTGGGATCTACTTCTACGGAAATCGTTATCGCATTTTTAGAAGTATGCGACAATGTCAACTCGTGTTGATCATAAAAACCGATCAGGTAGGGATCAGAAGCAATCTTCGCCTTTACCTCCGACTCTACCCACGGGCCACCTTTACCTGTTGGTTTTCCTAATTTCCAAAGATCATCGATAACACCTACCCATACGGCTGCCTTGCCGTCTTCCGAGACTATGACATGCGGATTCCTCTTTCCCTCTTCCGGCACAATACCTGTCAAGACAAGCATTCCACGATAGGAGGCATAATCATTGATACGGTAATGATGGGTAGCTACCGGACGGATTTTGGCATACCCGTCGGCATTCTCTGCCGGTAACTCGTAAAAGGTACCATGGCAACTGAACAGGTCACGTTCCGTAGCCACCTCACGACAAATACGCAACAAGCCTTTATTAGTCAGGGAGCTGTAGGTATCCTCTCCCAAAGGTAATCTCCAGCGCCGGTTTTTATCATCAATCACCAGAACGGAACCTTCCTCTATCTCTACTACCTGTTGGGGGATTGCAAACCGGTCACGGATAAAATCGGCTGTAACAACATTCTCTTTCCTTTCCAGTTTCAACTCTTCCCCCATTTCATAATACCCGGTTTCTGTCGTATTGGCACCGGTAGTTGTATTCGCCAGCAAACCAAGTGTACGACGATTCTCCCCTAACCCATATAATAAACCGCCCAAACTTGAATCCACCCGGACATCTGCCAATCCCTTGAAAATTGCATCCGGGGTGGTATCCCTTGAGTCATTATCCTTATAGCTAAACGTCAGGGTAAGGGTTGTCGATTTGTCCGGTTTGACACGTATCCACTCACCTGTTTCCAATGGGGAGAAGTCAACATTAACCGATTCTCCGGCAGCCAATTCTATACTTTTCAGATTGCTCCACTCGTTATTCCCTTTCTTATCCACTTCATAGGTAATGTTTACTGCCACTTCTCCTTCATTCTTCACCCAACTGCTACGGTGTGGCCAACCGGCAAAAAGGAACGGTTCCGAATATTCATCCGCATTGACCATTTCCCCGGTCCATACGGCTCCTGCTGCGGTAGTGGGTCCCAACTGGTCGGGTATGGTTACCGGCGTAAACCATAGGTTCGAGTTGGACTGGCCAGGACCCTCTATATTGCCTTTTGCCTTGCGTTTGTTCAGGAATTCCTTTTGGGCGGAGTCATCACAGCCGAAGACCAGCCGGTCATCCCATCTTGTAAAATCACCTATCACCTTCAGGTAAGCGGAACGGGGACGTATGCCGGCACTGTTTTCTGCGGTGAACGTACCGGGGAAGCTCCAGAACATACCATGCATTGTCATCAGGTAATCCGGTTGCTTTTTCGCACCTATATCCCGGATACGGGGCCACTCGGTATTCCAACCGTGTGCGCCGTCGTAACTGTGACTCGCCTTGGGCAGGCGATAGAAGGTCCATCCATCTTTCGTATCCCGAACTCCAAGCAACAACGACTTATGGTCCCATCCTGTCGTCCAGATCGGATCGGTAGCAGGATCCTGATTACCATATATTCCTCCGGGACCGGTTACTTCCACGAACTGGTTCCGTCGTACCAATCGCCACTCTTTTCCATCCCACTCCGATAGGGAACCGGCTTCCACGTCAAATTTATGCAATGCTTCCTGTGTAGCTTCTCCGTTATTGGAATAGACCATTACCCCCTGTCCAGAATAAAGGCCCTTGCCGTGTGCACCAGGCAACAACGCCGCTTCCTGCGCCATTTCCCCAGACTTGCGGTCCACATTGCCATCGCGGAACAGTTCGGTTATTTCTAACCTGTTCACATCCACTTCATAGAATCCTTCTTCCATGGTTCCATAATAAATCTTATTGGCCGGATCAGTTAAATGACGTGCATTCCCTGTATGCCTGCCAGGCATCACAGCATATGGGATCGCACGTACGATCCCCTCCACATCAATGGCATAAGGTCCGATAAAGAGCTGGTTGCTTTCCTGATGGATCATCCTGTTGGCAGGGGTTCCACCGATGCTTTCGTCACGGACTATCTGTTCCAGACCGGGGGTGATCTGGTATAACTTATCGGATGAACCGAAAGGCAAATGAGGACCATAGGTAATTACCCACAAATCTCCATTCCAAGGAGCTACCGCCCCCGTACCACATTCGCCTTCATCATTATAATAGGCCAGATGTGGATAGATGCCGCTGATATTATGCTTATCTATTGATGCAGTTTTTTTTGAGGTCTTACATGAAGGTGAAAATAATAAAAAAGAAATAAGACAAAAAATGCACAAACTTTTCATTTCTATAAAATATTTTAATATAAAATAAACATCATACACATTAAACTTTTATTTTCTCTCGTTACATATCTTATATCCCGTAGAATGAGAAAAAGGGTATCCTTATTATATATGCAGACAGATAGTAGAAATGGAATTCGGTAATATCCTATTATTTTTGTGTTACATACCCTGCAAACATACAAAAAATATCTCTTAAATTAAAAACAAACAATCTTGTTAAACCCCACAATTTTCATTAGAGGAGTAACAGTTTCTCTGCTTATTTTATTAAATCAGAGGAATCTGTAGTTATTATTTAATTTTCACGAAAATCTAATATTTTACATACACATACAGTTCCATTAGCCGCACCATATTATTCGGATATATCGGAACGAAAAGTCTTACCTTATCGGTTACAACCTCTTCGGGAAAAACAAGCTCATACATTTCCCCCAAGTAGTTTTCCACTTTTGAGACATCAACCCATTCTCCATCCTTTTGTACCTGAAGCGTAAAATTGGGGAGTAAAAACTCATTATATAAATGTTTATGCACTTTAAAGGAATACAGATTATATTCTTTACCCAAGTCCACTTCTATCCAATGTTCCAACCCCTCTCCTGCAATAGAAATCCATCTGGAATCCGTTGAAATTACGCCATCCACAGCTTTGGTCCCATCATAACTACTGTTCAGATTACTACTAGTTTTTACTGGTTTATTCAAAGCTATATTTTGCAGAATTACCAATGGTACGGAAGCGGTAAAAAAAGTATCAATAGCTATGGGTTCAGGTAAGAAGATTGTCTTATAAGATACTCCTTTTTCCACGTCTACATCATTCAATACCATTTTGGAGTCCATCTCCCCGTTTGTATACAGTACCACATTCTTTTCTTCTCCAGTGAAGTAGGTTATCTCAACTCCAATCTCTTTGGAAGAAGAGGGCTCTCCCCAACTTATAGTTACTTCCTGCTTATCGGGATTATAGTCGACACTTTTCACAAACCGGTTGCTCAACGTTGAGGCAAATTGTGGGCCATATACATTTCCCAACCGCTCAAAGACGATCGATCTTAAATTGCCACCATCGCTTGAAACCAATTGGAATGTATAGTTGCCTTCGGGTATAATATTCTCTTTATCGCCAATCAGCACATCTATAGAATCGGTTGATTGATGAACAGGAATCGGCACCATGAGAGAATTTTCCATTTGATTCCAATAGATAAGTAACTCTTTTGTCCGCATATCTGTAATCCAATACCGCAAAAGAAATCTATTATGTCCCGGAAGGATTTTTGCGGAATCAACCCGTCCGATATATATTATTTCACCTTCCTGCAAATAAAAATCATGCTTATCATTCATTTCTGAGCAGGCAAGAACCGTAAATAGAGAAATAAGTATGATTGATAAATATTTTTCCTGTTTCATAGAGCGTTCATGTATTATATGATCAATTTTAATCGTTAATCTGTCCCCAGAATGTCAATTCGCCAATAAATGAACTATTGGAGTCTGTCCATGTACGAAGAGTGCGAAGTCGGATATAGCGTACAACGGGAACTTCCAGGGGGAATTCAAACTCTTCACCACCTCTGGCCAAAGCCAGATCTTCAGTGGATAAATTGGCAAAATCCGTTGCTTCCGGACCGGATGGTTTCTCTGACGTACAACTCAACAATAATTCCCATCCATCCCATGAGCAGGCATCACCATTGGCGACCACAGGATCATCAGTTCCCCATATTTCAATCTCTTTGGGATGATGCAGGTTGAAATACCAGTTATTTCTTCCCCAGAATTTAAATCGAGACAACTTAGTGTTAACACCTAAATCTATCGTGAAAAATATTCTGATCGTAGTAGTATTTAAGTAATAAACATCTGTATTATCCACAATAGACTGGCCATCCCATAACTTTGTAATTGGTCCTCCCCACTGCGAAAGGGTAAACGAAGAACATAACGGCATCCCCCTCCATAACTTCTTATCCAATTCCGATTCGTCCCATGGGATAAGCGTCTTGACAAGCGTATCCGTATAGTTATTATAAATATCTCTGATAAAAATGCCAAACTCTGTTTCTTCACTTTCCAAACCGCGTATGGCTCCAATCCCCTTATCGACAGAGGTATAGAAATTTTCTATTGATACAAAGG
>JBAYRG010000241.1:0-5093 GCA_041676805.1 Proteiniphilum sp. | reverse complement strand
TACATCGAAGGAGATAGCAGAATATATGTTTATCACACACCGTTCGGTACAGACCGGTAAAAGCAGGTTAAGAAAAAAACTGGGTGTCTCGGGTAAAATTGACCTTTATCAATATTTCCAATCGCTTTCATAAAAAAAGGTGTCCTGTTATCGGGACACCCTCCTTGTAAACAATCTTTGGTTTGGGGTTAATAATCATGTTTCGGCATAAAGTTCCAATAATCCATATTAGTAATAATCTCTACCGTTACCTTACGGTCTCCCTCACGTACAATATGAGACTCACTGACAGGAGCATAAGAAATATTCTCACCTACACCACGTGATTTGATAATATCGGTGCTCACACCACGTTTTCGCAATGCTTCCACCACGGCTGCAGCACGCCTTCTCGACAATCCGATATTATACTCGGCACTGCCTCGTGCATCGGTATAACCTGTAATCAGGTACTTCTTACCGGCATTGGCATTCATGATATCAGCAATCCGGTCGAGTACCTCTTCACTTTCCGGACGGATATCAGATTTGTCGAATTCGAAGTAGACATTGTTGAGCAACTCACAGAGTTCAGGAGAAACAGGCTCGGGAACAGCTACTTCCACAATCTTTTCTACATATTCTACCGGTCCCGGCACGATTTTCTCTATCTCTATATATTGTGCAGGAGCTAACCTCTTCTTCGACTTGCCACCCATGCGCCAAATCAGCCTGACGGTTCCCTGAAGGGAGTTAGCCACATCTTTGTAGGGCATCAGCAGGTAATCTCCTTGTAGACCAATACCAAAATGGTCGTTCAACCAGGCATTCATCCCAACACCCAGCGAAACAGGTATCATTTCATTACGGTCCACTCCATCTTTGTTATAAATATTTTCGAGTACCCATGTCATCTCTTCCGGCAGATTACCTTGGGTTCCATTGTACTTCATATCGAAGTTCTTTTGCAGGTAACTCACACCCACACGAAAGAAGGGATCAATATATTTTGAGTCGAAATATTCTCCCAGACGATATTGTAAACCGGGACCCACCATATAGAGTCTCCTCAGCTTATCCGCCCCGTCGATATACTGCTCAGTGAAACCAATACTCCCTTGCAGGTCGAGATAAAAGTAAGGATTCAATTCACGGGCAATATAGAGGTTCGGCCCAACCACACTGTGGCGCAATTGTAACCCAAGCCGATAATTATCCGTTGCTTTCTGGAAATTGGTGAAATCCACACGACTGAACTGAAAGACAGACGCACCGATACCGATCTCCCACGCACGCTTCTGTCTAATCTCCGTGGCTATCTCTCCGGTAACCCCGGTGGCGGTGCCCTGTGCACCCGAAGGTGCGGACAAGAGCATAAAGACAGCCAGAAGGATATATAGTGAACTACGTTTCATACGATTAAAATTATTGATTTTCAAATGTAAATGTAACCTGCTCCTTCTCCGCACCTATATTATATTTATTGGTGTATGAGGCATTGGAGAAGAAATAGAAGAATCCTTTCTGGTTATCAAGCGCTACCACTATCTGAGCCCTGGTCATTGTAGTGATATTCCATGTAAGATTGCCGTTTTGATCCAATTGAACCCTGGAAACACCACCATATGCTGTTCCATTGAATAATTGGAACTCTACATAACTACCGGAAATACCACCGGAGATAGAGACCTCAAAGGGTATCAACTCGTTAGGATCGCCGTTTCCAGAACCTTCTGGCAATTTAAAGGAACATTGATAATCTTCCTGATTTTCAATGACTGACGTATAACTCTTCTGCAAGCCACATTCGGTTTCAGAAACAAATGTAAGTTCATACCCTCCGGCAGCAAGCGTTTCTGTATAATCCCTATAGAAACTAACGTCAACGAAACCATTCGGTGCAATCGTCTCGGTACGGGGAAATGCCAAAGATTGAGGATGTGGTAAAGAGCCGGGGGTGCTATTATCGCCTCTGGTGATTACCACGGTAAGCGCCCCATTGGTATTATTAATCAATCTACCCTGTACCCAGGCAATAGCTATGTTATTATCCACACCTGGCATTGGAATCAATGACAGCGGATCAGTTACAGGCGCCAAAAAGCCCCCATCCACACCAATGATTTTCTCCACTGTCCCGCGTCCGGTCAACTCCGCCCTCACAACTACCCTATAACTATCATATTGCCTTGGCAATTCAGAAGTGGTATATCTGCCCGCGGGACTTTCTGTCAATGCCACAAAGATATTATGATCGTCGTAATCCATCGCGATAACAGTCATACCCGGAGTTCCGTTCAATGAGAGGGAAAGCATGCAATCATCCACAATATCGAGAGTAAGATCTCCCACGTCAACCGGATCCAGTGACTGAATGGTAAAGGCATCTTCTATGATGCTACATGTTTCATTATCACCTTTTGCCTGTACAGTAGGAGTCTGCACATTTTCAATTCTGTCATAGGTTCTTGTAAATCTCTTCCCGTCGTTGGAGACAATCCAACCGGAGGCTGCTACGACGTCGCCTGCCTCATAGACAACCGTCCCGTCAACCGATAGCTCTACCAGCGGTGCGCCAAATTCAATGACAACCAGATCTCTCTCTTCCCCCGGAAGCTGCGTCACAGTGGCTTCACCACCCAGCTTCACATAACTCAATGCGGGGATAAGAGTAGATTTTGTGACTGTATTACCACTTTGGGTACAGGTGATGGTGAGCTCAATGGCTTGATCACCACGTGGAATGGCAAATGACAGAGGAGTGTTAGCGTCAGGGATAGTTCCGCTCAAATCAACTCCCAAGCCGGTCACCTCTACCTGGGTTCCCTGGTCTCCTCCTACCTTAAGTTCTGCATTATAAATCTCTTTCAACGTCCCGTCGGGATTCAGTTCTATACAATCTGCCTGCGGAATTATTACACTCACAGTGATACCATCGCAATGACAGTCGAATAACTCCTCAATAAATTGTTGAATGGTCTTACTTTCGTTACCGGGCAAGGTTATCCAATAGCGGTGTAATACTGATACATCACCACCCTGTAACCAGATCAGGAAATCTTCCCAGGAACTCTTTGAACAATCGTAGGGAGTACCATCTTTGTTCGTCACTGTCCCGTTACATAACTCCACTGCCTCTTTCCACAATTCATAAGCCGATTTTCCATTTACACCGGCTGCGCCATTTTCTCCTCTCGAGGGCTTGCCGGTATCCACGCCGCCGATAAACCAATTCCCATTCCCGCCAATTTCAGGAGTGACACCGTTGGCGCCATCTTTTCCTCTCGCAGGAATACCGGTATCTTCCCCGTCGATCCACCAGTTGGCGTTTTCACCAATAATTGGAACAGCGCCATCTTTACCCTCCTTGCCCTTCAGCGACTCAAAGAAATCCTCAATCGTGGTAGTAGCCGGATCTTTTCCAAAATGCTCCATCCACAACTCGAAAGCAGACTTTCCGGAATCACCTTTGTCTCCCTTTTCTCCCTGAGGACCTTGCGGGAGTACCATCTCCAGATTGTTTTCACAGCTTAGCATGACCAATGCCACGACAACAAAGCTGAACAACATTTTAAAATGACTCTTCTTCATAAAAAATTCAATTTGATTTTGATTAAAAACATGTAAATAAGAAGTTTATAAATAATTTTTGGGCATAGAAAACTCTGTGAATTAAAGAATTTCACCATGGAGATCTTTTTGCTGTGATTATTTTTTCTCTCTCCTAAAATGGGAAATTCGCTGTGATTTTTTTCTACGAAAGAAAATAGAGTTATTGACAAATTTACCTAAAAATTGTATTTATGACAGATTGCAAATATATGGCTGCTTTTAACCGTCGACAAATAAATCAAGGACATTTTAATACAAGAAAAGGACATTATTTGCAAATGACAGCCTTTTAGATATCTCACTATCACAACTCTTTAAGACTCTTACCAAATTGTCTGATGCAATAATAATTGAGATGTGAATAAGAAGAAAAGCCCAGTTTCTCAGGTAGTTCCTTTTTATTTTGCGTAAGTAGAAACTGCGTCATCACCTCTGTTTTTTTCTGTTGTAACAGCCATTGCTTGGGTGTTATGTTAAATACTTTCTTAAATTTTCGGGTCAATGTCTTGGGAGACATATAACAGGCTTCTGCCAGCTCATTGACCGTGGTAACCTTCGTGGCTTTCTCCCTGATCATCAATTTGAACGAATCATTTTCCCTGATCAACGGAGAAAAGAAAATAGCATTCTCTTTTTTTGTATAAAACCGCTGCATCAGGAAAAACCACTCACCCAACTTGAGACCATGTAAATGAAGACATTGCATCTTGTGATTGAGATAGAACAGGAGGGATTCCACCAAGAGGCGAATTGGCTCTCCCATCGGTAACGATGGCACATCAGGTAGCGTCCCGCACAGATAGTGCTCTAAACCGACCATCTCCATCTTATTGCATAAAACATTGGGATCATCAAAGCCAAGTATCAGGAAAGAGGCGTCGGAAAGTGATTCCAATGTCATCGTAACATCAAAGCCAAGCGAGTAGATATTATTCTCTTCCGCAATCCTGTCGACTCTCTCTCCTTTCATGCGCAATCTCCCTGTCAACATAAAAATAAAAGAGTAATGATCCGGCCGGCGCAGTTCATATTTTTCATTGAACTCTAATCGGCAATGAGAGAACATACTTTTGTTTTCCAACTGATAATTCTCGCACCTCGAATATTCATTCGAGCAATGATAGTTACACATTTCATTTATTATTTCGATAATACTGAACAACAAACATAATAGAGGCCCTCCATAGGATCATAAATCGGTAGTCGGCGATGATAAAAACTTCTATAGAACTCCTATTTGGACAAAGAAATCTTGATAAAAACCAAAAACACTGATGAATACAGGATATAAACAAAGCGATTCAAAGATCTTTAAAAGTCCAATTTGCAAGAAATGAAGAATTTCTCATATTTTCCCATCTCTGACCTTTTAGCGACCATTTCATACGATTATTTTATTTTTTCCTGTTGGTGTATGGAACCTTTGACATTTAAAATAATCATTTCCTTCGGATGTTTAATGATTATTTTAAACATGTCGGTTTCATACGACTAAAATTATT
>JBAYRG010000240.1:0-5122 GCA_041676805.1 Proteiniphilum sp. | reverse complement strand
CTGCACTCGTTTAATCTCAATTCATCGGTTTATTTGAGGGATACAAGAGATATGATCAGGGCGACGCTGAACGGACAGTACAGTTTCACCTATGCAGAGAACCTGGAAAGTGTTTTCACGCGGGGGATCGATGCGGAGTTGGCTTACAATTATGCCGATAAAGCAGATTTCCGATTCAATATCTCCAAGTTCGATGTGCTGTTTAACACCCAATACGACCAAAAAGGGGATCCTTACAATTTTTACAGGATGCAGATAAAGAATGAACCCTCATTCAAGTTCAACGGACAAGCAGCCTATTTCTTCCACAATCTTTTGCAACGTAAATCTAAAACGTCACTGTATGCTAATATCAGTTATGTGAATGGATTCTATCGTAATTGGGCGAATGTGGGCAGTAAAAATCAGGATTATATTCCTGAGCAATATCCTGTAGATTTTGGAATTACTCATACTTTTCCGGAAAATAGATGGGTGCTTAGCCTCGATGCCAAGAATGTGCTGGATCAGCAACTATTCGACAATTTCGGCTTGCAGAAGCCGGGTAGGGCGCTCTATGCGAAAATAACATACTTCATTTTTTAGAGTTATATTATCAATTCAAGATTCAATTTAAATGATCAAAACAATGAAATACTCAATAATTAAAACAGCTTTGGCCGCCTTTGCAATGGCATTGGCGCTATTCGTTTCGTGTGACAAAGTGGAAGGACCTGATGACAATGGAGACAGTAAAGAAAACGATTTCCACATTGCATTTGCCAATGGTTCGGAATCGATTTCCGGTACGTTGGTGCAGGGAGTGAACGACTTAACGCAAGGCATCATCAGTCCGAATGTGGGGTGGGAACTGGAGTCGTCACGTACGGCACGTATATTCGCATCGAAGGATGGTTCTACGATTTACAGCCTTAATTATACGGTAGGGACCATTGAAAAGTTGACCTACCACGGGGGTGATAATTACTCGAAAGTCACCACCATAGATACTTCTATTCCGTTAGGAGCAAAAGCGGTCCGTTTTACAAAGATCAACGAAGAGATTGGTTCCGTGCATATTATCACTGCAACGGCACAATACGAAGATCCCAATGATACTAAAAGTAAGTATTTAGGACACAAGATGGTGGCAAGTATTGGTATCCTTGATTTAAAAACAATGACTTTAAAGTCCGGATACAATAACAATATTATTGTGGATATGGATGATGAACTGGTAGCAGAGGGATACAATATTACCCGTATCGACTGTCCGGTGCTCTCCGGTGGTAAGTTGCTCTACGGTGCTGCCGTAAGTAAATTCGACCCCGCCACAGGAAAAAACAGTGCTACTGACAAAACATTTACGTTGGTGATAGATTATGGCGATTTGAGCAAAACGTCTGTTATCTATACCGATAAAGTAAAAGGTGCTACCAACGGTTACCGCACACCCACCCAGCACGTGAACGAAGCAGGAGAAATCCTTCAGATGGTAAGTGGTGTGAATCCGGCCACAGGCAAGAACGAAGTACATATCGTGAAAATTAAAAACGGAGAATATGACGAAGGATTCGACTACAATCTGAGTGAAAAAATAGGAAAAGAGTCTAAGAGTAATGGTTGGTTCTATGCAGGTAATGGCATCGGATATATTCCTTACGAAGATTTGACCAAAGAGCAGATCCAAATTGGGGTTAACCCCGACGGAGAACCAACCTATTCCGCTATGTGGAAGTTAGCCCGTATGGATTTCAACAAAGGCACGGTTGTCGACCTGACGGTGCCGGACGATCTGTGGCTTACACAATATCAGAATGCGCCGATACGGGATGGCAAATTCTACATTGCATTATCACCGGTAGGAAAAGAGGGGCACGTCTATATCTTTGACGTGAATTCTGAAAGTAAGGAGGGTACAAAAGGGGCAACTATCACAGGCACCGGAGCAGACCAATACTATATCGGTATTTATTAATGTGAGGACACTTATTCTTATACTCGTTTTACTCGTATTGGCTCTGCTGTCCCTGCTCGTAGGGGTGGCAGATCTCTCCATGGCGCTGATTTCGATCAGCCGTATTCCCCGGACCGCCGCGTTGATCCTGGCCGGGGTGGGGATGAGTATCTCCGGGGTGATCATGCAGCAGATGACACAGAATAAGTTCGTCGCCCCTACTACCGCCGGTACCCTCGAGGCCGCCAAGATGGGACTGCTGATCTTCCTTATCTTTATTCCTACCGCGGGATCTGGCATCAAGATGCTACTTGCTTTTCTTTTTACTTTTGTTGCCAGTCTGATTTTTCTGTCGATTGTGCGGAAGATACGCTATCGCAGCGTGGTATTTGTGCCGTTGGTGGGATTGATGTTCGGCGGGATTATCGGCTCGATATCCACTTTCTTTGCGGTGAGGTTGAATATCGTGCAGGATACCAATGCCTGGATGATGGCTGATTTTTCGGGTATCCTGCAGGGGCGCTACGAGCTGATTTACCTGAGTCTGCCTGCCATCCTGATCACCTATCTTTATGCGAATAAATTCACCGTAGTGGGGATGGGAGAAGATTTCTCCAAAAACCTGGGATTGAATTACAATGCGATCATGAATATCGGCCTTTTCTGTGTGTCGCTCACGGTGAGTGCCGTGGTGATCACCGCCGGGGCTATTCCTTTCTTAGGGTTGATTGTCCCCAATGTAGTGAGTCTCCTCTTTGGGGATAACCTGAAGAAGAGCT
The DNA here is from genome assembly GCA_041676805.1 of Proteiniphilum sp. Lineage (GTDB taxonomy): Bacteria > Bacteroidota > Bacteroidia > Bacteroidales > Dysgonomonadaceae > Proteiniphilum. The sequence goes on along the minus strand of JBAYRG010000240.1, from coordinate 2,407 downwards.
TGCCGCTGGTAGCCTTGTCGGGTGCTATCTTTCTACTGTTGTGTGATATTGCCGGCCGGCTGGTGATCTACCCCTACGAAGTGCCGATCGGGGTGACGGTAAGTATTATCGGCGCAATTATTTTCCTCCTATTGATCATAAGGAAAAGATGAAGGGTGTAAAAAGGAATTTTCTGATTGTGATCCTGCTGCTGTTGGCAGTAGCAGGACTCTTCCTCTTTTATAATATGGGGAGTAACTGGGAATTTGCATTGCGCCTGCGAGGCATCAAAGTGGCGGCTATCCTTGTCGTCGCCTGCTGTGTGGCATACTCTTCGGTCGCTTTCCAGACCCTGACGAACAACCGGATCCTTACACCTTCCATCATGGGGTTCGAATCGGTCTATCTGTTGATCCAGACCATCATCGTCTTTCTCTATGGCGATCAGACATTCCGGGTACTCAGTAGCCTGGACAATTTTTTGTTGTCGGTGTTGGGGATGATAGGCTTTGCTTTTCTGCTCTATATATTGATATATAAAAAGGGTAAGGATAATTTATACCTGCTGTTGCTGGTCGGAATTATACTGGGTACCCTGTTCAACAGTCTCAGTTCGTTTATGCAGTTGCTGATAGATCCGAACGACTATTTTATCGTGCAGGGAAAGATGTTCGCCACATTCAACAAGGTCAACCGCGACTTGCTATGGCCTTCCACGGTTGTGTTGGTGCTGCTGCTGGTTGTCGGTTTCCGTACCTCTAGATACCTGGACGTATTGGCGTTGGGAAGGGATCAGGCGATTAATCTCGGCTTGAATTACAACCGTATGGTGCAACTTTTCCTGGTGATCATCGCCATACTGGTGTCGATCTCCACCGCATTGGTCGGACCAATCACCTTTTTGGGCTTGCTGGTGACTAACCTCACTTATGAGCTGTTTAAAACCCACCGGCATGTTGTTATCATTGCTGCCTGCTGCCTTATCACCGCGGTCACCCTGTTGAGCGGACAATTTGTAATGGAGCGGCTCTTCCATCTCTCTATTCCCGTGAGTGCTATCATCAATCTGGTGGGGGGATTCTATTTTATCTATTTATTGTTACGTGTAAGAAAACTATGATTGAAGTAAAAGATATATCGAAGCAATACGGTAAAAAAATTGTGCTGGATGGTGTTGACCTTCAGTTTCCTATAGGGAAGATCACTTCGCTCATAGGAAGCAACGGTGCCGGAAAAAGTACGCTGCTCTCGATTATCAGCCGGCTATTGGCACAAGACGGGGGTATTGTGACGCTGGATGGGAAGAGCGTGGCCGATTACAAGAACAAGGTGTTGGCACAACGGCTCTCCATCCTGAAGCAATCCAATCATGTACGGTTGAAACTGACCGTGCGGGAGCTGGTTTCATTCGGCCGATTTCCCTATTCGCAAGATAAGCTGACCGATGAGGATCAGGAGAAAGTGGAGAGGGCAATTCGCTTTTTAGATCTGAAAGATATTGAAAATGCCTATATCGATGAGTTGAGTGGAGGGCAGAAGCAGCGGGCCTATATGGCGATGGTGGTCGCCCAGGATACGGAGTATGTGCTACTCGACGAGCCGCTGAACAACCTCGATATGAAACACTCGGTACAAACGATGAAGAGGCTGCGGAAGTTGGCTGATGAGTGGAAGAAGACCATCATTATTGTGCTGCACGATATCAATTTCGCGTCGCACTATTCCGATTATATCGTTGCCCTGAAAGATGGTAAAGTGAAATATTGTGATACTACCGACAACATTATCAACGAGAAAGTGTTAGAAGATGTGTTCGACATAAAGATTTCCGTTTCGGAGGTGAATCAAAAGAAAGTGTGTAATTATTTTGTATAAGGGCCAAGAGCCAAAATACAAGACATAAGATAGAGATCAAGAAGTCCGAAGTTAAGAATAAAAATCTTGACTTCTCCACTTCTAAGTTCCAAGTTCCAAGTTCTAACTTCTAATTTCAAATAAAATGCAAACAAGAATATTCCTTTTCGTATTGGGCGTAATTGCTGCCCTGTCCGGTTGTACCGGTAACCGGCAACAGAGAGAGACAACGGGGGAGACTGTTACGGTGACACATACTTTAGGTACGGTAGAGGTGCCTGTGAATCCGCAACGGGTGGTGGTCCTTGATTTTTCAGCATTGGAAAATCTCGACTATCTGGGTGTGAAACCCGTCGCCATACCTAAATCGGGAGTACCAAGCCACCTGAGTAAATACAAGGACGATCCTTCCATTGTGGATGTAGGGACAGTAGTGGAGGTGAATTTAGAGAAAATCAATGAATTACAGCCCGACCTGATCATTATTGGCGGGAGACTGGCTGATTTTTATAATGATCTTTCCGCTATTGCCCCGGTGATCTATCCTACTGTGATGGGAACCACCGATTTTCTG
>JBAYRG010000239.1:0-5141 GCA_041676805.1 Proteiniphilum sp. | reverse complement strand
GTTTCCACATGGGGCGTGCAGGATCTGCAGGATGATTGGAATGATTTTTATCCCAAGTTTGAAAAGCTGGACCTGTCAGGAAAAACCATCGCCATTTTTGGCCTGGGTGATGCCTCCATCTATCCCAGTTCTTACGTGGATGCGATAGGTATACTCCATGAAATTGTTGTTCAAAAAGGAGCAACCGTCATCGGGGATGTCTCTCCCGAAGGATACGACTTCGAATACTCCAGGGCATTCAAAGATGGCAGGTTTGTCGGTCTACCACTCGATGACGACTATGAGCCCGAACTGACGGAAGAGCGTATCGTCAACTGGCTGGAAACCCTGAAACCCTATTTCGAATAAATCCTGTACTCCCAGGGTTTCAATTCCGTCTCTTTTACAGATATCACTTCGAATCAGTAATAATAGAAATATTTTCTCACGTGTTTAGAATAAAGAGTGAAGACAATCATCTCCTTTCTTCCTAATCACTTCCGAAGTCGGTAGATATCATCCCTGTCCTGCACAAAAAAGACGGAAAGAGCGCCTAAGATGAGAGAACCACCGGCAAGCACCATCGTCAATATCACCTGTCCATGAAACAGGTCACGAGTAATAGAGCCAAGGATACTGGCCGCCAGTATCTGGGGAATTACAATAAAGAAATTAAATATTCCCATATAGGTTCCCATCTTATTTGCCGGCAGAGATCCGGTAAGAATTGCATAGGGCATTGAAAGGATACTGGCCCAGGCAAAACCCACTCCTATCATTGGAATGAGCAACATTACAGGATCCTTGATGAAATAGAGAGAGATAAAGGATATTCCGCCCAATGCCAATGCTACCGCATGGGTTGCTTTCCGCCCTATCTGCCGGGCAATCAATGGTAAGAGAAAGGCAGTCACAGCCGAAACAGCATTATATACGGCAAAGAGAACTCCCACCCAGTTAGCTCCCTGGTTATACAAAACCGATGCGGAATCGGTAGTACCATATACGTGCTGTGTAATAGCCGGAGTAGTATAAATCCACATGGCATAGAATGCCAGCCAGGAAAAAAACTGGACAACAGCCAGTTGAGCCATTGTTTTGGGCATATGTAACAGATCGTTCATGATCCCTGCCAACCCGGCCGGTTCGTCCGACTTCCCCCTGATAAGGCCGGAGAGAATCAGGATAAGCCCAAAAACAAGCAACAAACCACCTACGATATATAGCTGCTCGTTTTGATTTCCAAGATCGGTAAACATGATCAGTAAAGTAGCACTAAGTCCTATCACCGTCCATATGGCCCCATTTTTTAAAAATTGAGCAGGAGTCACCGGTGCTTTTATCTCTACCTTTACACCGAAGGCCCTCTCCTTCTCCTCCTCAAAAGCAGCCAGCTCCTCAGGAGAATACTCCTTCGATGTAAAGACGGTATAAAGCACCGAAGCAAATAATACCACCCCTCCTATATAGAACGATAGCTTTACCGATTGGGGAATGATACCCTCTCCAGCTATATTAGAGATACCGAACCAGTTGGTCAATATATAAGGCAACGCGGAAGCCACCACGGCTCCGGTACCGATAAAGAAACTCTGCATGGCGAAACCCATCGTCCGCTGCTCAGTAGGAAGGTTATCACCAACAAATGCCCTGAACGGCTCCATAGAGATGTTGATAGATGCGTCCATGATCCACAGCATCCCGGCAGCGATCCAAAGCGAGGGGGAATTGGGCATAAAAAACAGCGCCAATGTTGTAAAAAGGGCACCTATCATGAAATAGGGCCGCCGTCGTCCGAAACGATTCCAGGTTTTGTCACTCAAATGCCCGATAATGGGCTGTACGATCAATCCAGTAATAGGAGCGGCAATCCACAAGATGGGTATATCTTCCACCCGTGCACCCAAAGTCTCGAAGATACGGCTCACATTCGCATTCTGCAAAGCAAAGCCAAATTGAATACCCAAGAAACCGAAACTCATATTCCAGATTTCCCAAAAAGATAAATGCCTTTTCTTCATGCTATCAATGATATAAATTAGGAAAGTAAATATACGCTCCTTTCTGTACTTGTCGATAATTCTCTCAAAGAACCAGTAGTTTTTTTCATGCAATCGATTGTTATTCGCTGCGCGTTATTCAATAGTTATTCGTTCGCTATGCTCACGTTATTCGGCTACGCCGTTATTCAGCTTCGCTGTTATTTCCCGCCTTGCGGGATAGTGCAACAACCGAACAACAACCGAATTACAACCGAATAACTACTGAATAACAACCGAATTACAACTGAATTACAACCGAATAACAACTGAATAACCATTATCTGGTCGAGTCCCTGATCACCAGATCCGTCTTGATCAACCGGCTGACGATACCCGGTTTGGTCTCTTTACCCTCAATACGATTAATCAACAATCGGGCGGCAACTTTTCCCATCTCGGAGCCATGCTGGTCTACCGAAGTTAGCGTGGGGTCGGTCACTTCGGTGATATAACTATTGGTAAACCCGCATACCGATATCTGCTCCGGTATTTTAAAACCGGCTGATTTCGCGATCTACATACAATAGACAGCCACTTCGTCGTTAATACAAAAGAAAGCATCGGGATAAGGATCATGTTTCAACATTTGCGGCACCACTTCTCTTGTCAGCTCAGGGGTATCGCACACCCTGTTCATCTCTTTCAGGATAGGGAGTTTATGTTTTCTTAATGCATCTTCATACCCCATACGCCGGTTGTTAGCGATAGGCATCAAAGGATTAGAACCAAGAAAAGCAATCCGACGGCATCCAGTTTCTATCAGGTGTTCAACCGCATGAAAAGCACCCGCATAGTCATCCACAACCACTTTATCGGTATTGATCCCGGTACAAATCCGGTCAAAGAAGACAAGGTGGATATTATGATCTATGATCTCCTGAAAATGATCGTATTGTTGAGTTTCTTTCGACTGTGATGCCAAAATTCCACATACCCGTGCGTCAAGCAGGGTTTCCACACTTTTCACCTCTCGTTCATAATCCTCCTGGGAATGACAGAAAAGGAGTTTATAGCCTTCACTCTCGGCCTCTTCCTGAATTCCGGAAAGTACAGTGGAAAAGAAATAATGCACTATCTCGGGAACTATAACTCCGATGGTATTATTCCGGTTTGTACGGAGTTGCATCGCAAGCGTATTGGGTTTATACCTGTGTTCTTCTGCATATTTTTGTACAAGCCTCCTTGTATCCTCGCTAATTGCAGGATGGTTTTTCATCGCTCTGGAAACGGTGGATGGAGAGAGATTTAGCGCCAGGGCAATATCTTTCAGGGTTATTTGTCCCATATATTTAATCGGTATGATTAGTTTCCTCAAAAATAGAAAAAAAATGGGAGTAAAGCAACAGATATTTCCTACTTTTGTCTTAATAACGAACTTATTGCTATGACCGAAAACAAAAAATGCACGCTACAAATCCAGTCCGAGACCGGAAAACTGGAAGCCGTCCTGATTCATTATCCTGGCGCAGAGGTGGAGAATATGACTCCCAGACATGCACAAAGGGCTTTATACAGTGACATCCTGAACCTTTCCATTGCCCGCAGGGAATATGACCAGTTGTTGGCCGTACTGAAAAAAACATCGGATGTCTACGAAGTCGCTGATTTACTGGAAAAGGTATTGGAGCATGAACATCTGAAAGAAGAGCTGGTCCGCAAGATATGTACCACGGAACAGGCTACGGAGTATATTGATTACCTGATGGATCTTTCTTCCGCCAACCTTACGAAGGTATTGATTGAAGGGCTTCCACTGCATGTCAACACCCTGACCGATTTTCTACGCGAAGAATATTACGCGCTGAAACCACTCTACAACTACTATTTCACACGTGACCCGTCAGCCATTATCGGGAATAATGCCCTGATATGCAAGATGGCCAACAGCGTCCGTATACGGGAATCAATGATCATGGACGCTATATTTAAAAGCGATCTCTTTTTTAATGGAAAGGTGATGAACAGTTATGATCTGTCTCAAAACAATCCCTTGGTAAAGGTGGAAGGTGGAGACATCCTGGTGGTACGGGATGATGTCCTATTGATAGGCAATGGAATGAGAACAAGCTCTCAGGGAATAGACCTGCTGGCGCGGGAGTTTTGTAAGACCGGTTCGGGGAAAAAGCATATCATCATACAGCAATTGCCCGAATCCCCCGAATCGTTCATTCATCTCGATATGGTCTTCACCCTACTCGACAACAATAAGGCAATGGTCTACAAACCTCTGATCATGAACGACTCTCCCTATCAGACGGTACATATGCAGATCGATAATGGCAAGGTGACAAAGATATCCGCGGTGAGTGGTATCCTGCCAATCTTACGAAAATTGGGGATAGAGCTGATGCCGATAGTGTGTGGCGGTAAATCCGACGATTGGGATCAGGAACGGGAACAGTGGCATAGCGGCGCCAATTTTTTAGCACTGGCACCCGGCAAAGTGATTTCCTATGCACGGAACATCCACACATTGGAAGAGCTAAACAAAAATGGATTTGAAGTGGTGAAAACCAGCGATATCATCAACGGCCAGTGGGATATCGCTTCCACAGGCAATTGCGTGATTACCCTCGAAGGGTCAGAACTACCTCGTGGCGGTGGCGGACCGAGGTGTATGACAATGCCGTTACGGAGAATAACAACCGGATAGCAGCCGAACACCTACAGTATTCCTTTAATCTCTTCCAGTGTCTGTACCGTGTAAGTTGGTTCAAAACCATCCGGGACCATTCCTTCCGGATTAAACCATATTTGCGCTATACGGCTTTGACGTGCCCCAACGATATCGGCATCCCAACTATCACCTATCATCATCGTCTGATCTCGCCTTGAATTGGTGTTTTTCAATGCATAAGTGAATATATCGGGATGGGGTTTATTTATCTGTGCGTCCTCAGAGAGGATCACCTTGTCGAAATAAGGCTTTAAGCCCGAGTTTTCGATCTTTTTAAACTGCACCTCCCTGAATCCGTTGGAAAGGATATGCATCCGGTATTTAGGTTTCAGGTAGTCCAACAGTTCAAGCGATCCCTCAATCAGCCTTGTTTTGAGGGTAGTCCTTTCCAGAAAATCGTCGCTCAATCTCTTTGCATATCCGGGATCATCAATTCCAAACTC
>JBAYRG010000238.1:0-5156 GCA_041676805.1 Proteiniphilum sp. | reverse complement strand
GTCGCCAACGAGTTTCCCATATCCACGGTCTCTACGGCAGGGAAGTTTTTAAAACCGTGGAGCACACCGATTTCATTGACGACCGCTTTTTGGTACAGGTTGCTGATGTATAGCCTCTTCGCTTCGAGGCGACTGTCTATTCCGGGGGGGAAGAAAAATATGGTATCACCGCTGGGTGTTGCGTAGTACAGCGCTTCATTGAAAGCCCGGTCCCTGTACTCGGTGAGTAATGCTGTGACCCTTGCCTTTGCTTCGGAGTCCTTGATGCGGTCGATGGTATTGCCCAATTGGTCGAACCGGTACGCTTTGATCAGTTCTGTGGCTCGTTCCACCATGTACTGTTGGTATTGGATAGAGTTTTCATCCAGTTCCACCGGTTCGTTTACCGTTATAAGTTCTTGCTTTGTACATGCCTGAAATCCAAGCAATATCCATAAACTCGCAAATGCGATAATTATTCTTGTGTTCATCTGCTTACTGTTTAAATACATCTTTAATATTTACGATATTTGTTTTGTCGTAAGTTGATTTCTGTAGGAAGATATAGAACGTTTCCGTCTTAGTGGTTACTCTTGCCCAAAATCCGTCGTTGTTCCTTTCTACTATCTCCAGATTGTACAACTGATTCGATTTGATTCGGATAGGTGTTGCTCCCGAGTATCCCAGCAAAGTAAGATTGCCGTAATGCGGCGGTAGCATGAAAAGCAATTCTCCAAAGGAAACGAACATTTCTTCGTCTGTCTCAATGCGTATATTATTTCCGTGTACTGACCATTCGGCATTGGAGAAAACGAGTTCATCACCCCCTGTAATTTCATTGAAATATGAGCTTGAGCCTCTGCCTGTATACACGATCTTTGCGCTTCCTCCTTCTTCAAGATCAAAAGAAAGCCCTGTTAATACGGCAGGCGTATTCGCCAACAGGTCTTCGATATAAGTGTAGCGAATCATATCATAGTCGGTCAGTTCTGAAGCGGAAACATCACTGTGACCGGCCCATGCACCGATAAATTCGCTTGGATTGATCGGATCGGTCAAGACGGTTTTACTTGCATACCAACTGTGATCCAGAGCCTTGAACAACGGTTCTTGTACATAGCCATATGGATTGTTATTGGACAGTTCTGTCGTGATCAGCTGGTTTCCAAAATCCGCGGAAATTTTCACTATGCTTCCGGTTTCTTTTGTCTCCATATTCAGTATTTTTATTTTCGCTGTTACACTGGTAACAGGCGTTTTGGTATTTAGAATGATCGTATTCTCCTCTTCCGTAGACACTGTCCAGTTTCCTTTGGTATGAATAACTCCATGTTGTGCAAACGGAGGTACAAAGGTCATAATGGATGTGCCATCACGATACAGGGTCAATCCGGTCCAGGCGAGACGATACAAGATAGAAGACATATAATCTCCTGGTTTATAGATATTGTTCTTGCTGGTCCATACCAGTTCTGTAGCTATACTTGAAACACTAACCTCCTTGTACCAATCTACATTGGTCATTTTTTGGATGATAGGGTTGCTTAAATCGGGTGTACTTTGTGTATTGTACACATAGATTTCTTCTTTCTTGCAGCTTTGCATGATGAGGGAAATGCCAAGCGTAAAAAGGATTATGATATTTCTTTTCATCTGTATATTATTTTATTCTATTAAATTAGTAGTAGTAAGCGTAATAGATCTCAGATCTTCGAAGTAGTAATCTTCGTAGCTGTCACGACCGTATCCTCCCACATACAAGAAAGGATGCATGAAACGCATGGCTCTCGGATTTGAAAGTGTGAGTGAGTCGCCGTCCAGCGTATAATCAAACTCATATATCCACTCTCGGTTGAATTTGAGCTCTGCCGCATTCGGGTTGCTTTCGAGATGGAAATAAAAGAGTATTTTGTTGTCATACGTTACGAACTGTGGCGTAGACAACAGTTTAGGTGCTATTTCTTCGGGATAGTTAGTCGACTCCTCTGCCGTAATAGACTGACTTCCCTGCCTGTCCCATAGCGGATACATCGTAAAATAATTGATATCTAATGTGCCGTCTGCCACAAATTTGAAATCATAATAAAGCATAATGAAAGCCGAAAAGTCAGGCTTGATAGCATATTTCATAAGATTCCATTGTGTGTCCAGAAGGCTTTGATTAACTCCGGATGCGCTTTTTATGTTATCGATATGTGTATCGTAAAATGCCGCTACCTCATTTACCCTGCTTTCAAATTTTGCCAGTTTGTCGCCTTTACGGATTTGCTGCGGTATCTCGCCCAATAAAGAACGATTGAACATCGTGCTTTCAAATTTCGCTTTGTAGGTGTCGAACAGTGAAGCGGATAAACCTTCTGCTTTTATCTTTTCGAAATTGATGTTCAGGCGAACGGCCAGATCTGTAAATGTTGTCTGCATACGGATGTCGTTATCCACCACAAAGTTTTGCCCGTCGCGGATCAGTTCCTCCGTAAAATAATGGTTGTAGTCCGTTTCAGCCTTAACCGGGTCGGTAAATGCCAGTTCAAAAATCGCATCCAACTGTATCAGTTTCTCCTGTTTTTCCAAGGCGATCTTTGTTTCTTCATCTAAATCGAGTTCTTTGGTGCAGGAGCTGAATGTGGTTACAGCAAGGGCTGCGAATAAAAATAAGTGTATGTATTTTATATTCATATTGTTTTACCTTATCTTTTTTATAATATTACTGTTTTAAAGGGGACCCATGTACACATATTGAGACAACCAGTCCGGGGCGTTCGGAATGGTGCTGCCGACAGGTAAGAAGATTGCTGCCGTCCGGCTCGCCGAGAAATCTGCTGCAAGCGTGACAGGCAGTCCACCTTCGGGGTACAACTGGGTAAAATCCGCCGGGTAGAATATCCATCCAAACTCTTTCATATCCGGCATGTATTCCAAATCTTTCAAACCTGTGGCCAATGAGTTGGTGCCGGAGAAATACTGTACTTTCGGGAAATTTTTAAATCCCTGCAATACTCCCTTTGCATTTATGATATTGGGGCTGGTGTTGAAAAGCATTCCCAGACTTGTTCTTTCTGCCGGAGATTGTGCATGAGGCACCATGAAAAACAGGGAGTCATTCTGTGGTGTCACAAAAAACAGTCCCCCATTCACGGCTTCCGTTTTATATTTTCTAAGACTATCCAATAGGTTTGTTTTTAGCGCGGTGTCTTCAATTTTGTCCAGTACATTCCCCAATTTCTCAAAACGATACATCCGGATAAAACCCATGGCTCGCTCTGCCAGATAGGTTTGGAACTCGGGTGAGTTTTCCTCCAAAACAAGTTCCTCATCGATTATGACCAATTCTTCTTTGGTACATGAATACATTGTGATGCCGGCCACACATAGCACTATAAATAATATCTTTTTCATTTCTGTTTACATTTAATTATTCGTGTTCCAATTTCTGACGGCCTCTTTGAAATCTATCGTTTCAGCCAGATCCAGCTGGGTCTTGAATAGGAAGGCATAGAACACCGCATTATTGGTGGTGATCCTGCACCAGCTGCCGTGGCTTTCATTTCGGGTGATCTCGATGACGTAATACCGGTTTTTCTGTGTTCTCATGGGGAGGTCGTATACATCACCCACATACGTCAATCCAGCTGCGTTGATAGAAAAGCCGAACAGCATATTGGATGTGCCGTCTCTAAATAAGGTGAAGTTGACCCAGGCGATCTGATAGAGCATGGATGCCATCGCCTCCGACGGTTTCGGAATATTCTCAACACTTACCCATTCCTCCCGGGTTGTGTTGATGTTCCGGTACCATGTTATGTTGGTAACACTCTGGATAATGGGGTTGCTCAGATCCGGTGTGATCTGTGTATTCCACACTTCGATTTCTTCTTTTTTACAACTGCTCACGATCAGCAGCATAGCTGTGAAAAGAATGATTATAGGATTGATTTTCATTGTCTTGATGATTTTTTATTTACTGGGCGGTTAATATAAATTTTTTCAGGCCATCCATATATACGTTGTCGAAAAGAGGTTGGCCTGATTCGGCTCCGTACAAAACGGGGTACATGTAGTATCCCATGCGGGGCTTTTCGAGGATTAGCTTTTCCTCTTCCAATTTGTATTCATACTCATAATACCAGTGACGTTCCAGTTTGCCTTGTGCGGCTCCTGTGGCCAGCGGGTTTACCGTGTTCTTGAAGTGGAAGTAAAAGAATATCTTATTTCCATATACAGCATAGTTCAGGGGTGACAGCAGATTCTCTTCGATGAGGGTGCCCTCATCCTGATCCGCCAGCATACCTCCCGGCTTGGGGATATAGGGTAGCAGGAAGAAATTGTTCATGTCTATGTTTTTATCGGCTTTGAGTACAAAATCAAAGTTGATGATGAAGATTTTGAACGTTGTATAATCAATGGCATAATGGTTTAGCAATTGCCACCTTTTATCCGTGATACTGTTGTCAACCGGACTACTTGCTTTAAATTGATCGATCTTTTCATCAATATAGATACTAATCTCTTCTACCTTGTTTTTGAACCGGTCAAAGCGCTCGCCCCTCCTTAGTTGTTGGGGAATATCACCAATCAGGGATTTGTTTAAAATCTCGTTTTGGAATTTGGCTTTATACAGGTCAAACAATGATGTAGTGGATAAACTACCAGAAACATCTTCGAAGTTTTTGTTGAGCCGTATCGCCAGGTCCGTCATGGCATTACGCCATTGCACGTCCTGATTGGCAAGAAAGTTCTGGCTCTCGGTTACCAATTCATTTTTGACAAACTGGTAATATTCTGTCTCTGCCCTTACCGGATCTTCAAAAGCCAAATCAAACAGCTCGTCGAGTTTTTCTAATTTAGCTTGCTTGTCGATAAGCAAACGGGTATTCTCATCCAGATCGAGCTCTCGGGTGCAGGAACTGAGTATTCCTGCAGCAATAGTGGCAAGGAGCAGAATTGTTATTTTAATTTTTTCCATTGATTGCATAATTAATAATTTCTATTATATCGTGAACTCCAGGCTGACGCTCACGTATCGCTTCGGTTGAGAGAACCGGGAAATGGTCTTGGTTCCCTCCCTGAAGAAATTCTCTATGTGGGGCAACAGCGCAGGATTGGTCAGCTGCCTCAAATCGTCCCATCGCCAATACTTTGTATTGAAAATATTGTAGATACCAGTACGCAACGTGAGG
>JBAYRG010000237.1:0-5161 GCA_041676805.1 Proteiniphilum sp. | reverse complement strand
TTCGTTGAATAAGAAGTACGGAGCCCTTCAATAATGGAGGCATGGTCTCTTTCATCCCAGATAATAAAATCGTCCCTTCCCGTCATGCATCCCAACACACCCTCATTCACAGTAAAACCGGTTGAAAAAACAATGGCTTCATCTTTATCCATGAAATTGGCAAGTTTTCGCTCAAGCTCCAGATGTATATCAAGCGTGCCATTCAGGAAACGGGAGCCTGCCATTCCGGTTCCATATTTTTGGGTAGCGGCGATGGCTGCCTCTTTCACCTTCGGATGATTGGTCAATCCTAAATAGGCGTTTGAACCAAACATCAACACTTTTTTCCCGTTGATGACGACCTCGGTATCCTGGTCACTCTCAATAGCCCGGAAATAGGGGTAGATCCCCGCAGCCTTCGCACGCTGTGGAGCATCATATTTCATCATTTTTTCCCTTAGAAGATTCATTTGAAAAAAATTAAAAAACAAGCTTCCATTGATAAAGTAGCGGAAGCACCTTTTCAACCATGGAGGCAATCAGTCCACAAAGATAGTAATTAATTTAAATTCTTCGACGTAAGGTTTTTTTCAGATTTAAGGAATACTCCCCAGACTATATACTTTTAAACATTTTGGAAAGAGAAACGTTTTAAGACAATAGATACTAACATAATAAATTGAGGCAACTATGATAAGTAAAAAATTAGAAACAGCAATCAATAAGCAGATCAATACAGAGCTTTGGTCGGGTTATCTCTATCTTTCGATGTCGGTTCATTTTGCCCACAAGGGTCTTCCCGGTTTTGCCAACTGGTTCAAGGTACAGTTTAAGGAGGAGCAGGATCATGCCCACAAGCTGATGAATTATCTTATCTCCAAAGGGAACAGGGTAGAATTACAACCTATCGACGGGGTAGATACCTCATGGGATTCGCTATTACATGCATTTGAAGCCACCTTGGAACATGAAAGGGTGGTCACCTCCCTTATCAACGACCTGGTAGCCATATCACGCAAAGAGAACGATTTCGCCACCGAGAATATGCTGCAATGGTTTGTCAGTGAACAGGTGGAAGAGGAAGAGACGGCACAGGGCATGATTGATGGATTGCGATTGATCGGTGATAACGGCTTTGGCATCTACACGATGGACAAGGAACTCTCAAAAAGGAGTTATAGCCCACTCGATGCCGGCTCCGACAGTGAATAATTTCATTATGGATAATAAATATAAAAAACTGATCAAGTGTGTATTGTTGGATGCCGCGGGTATGGCCTCATTGGCTATCCCGGTTGTCGGTCCTTTTCTGGACGTAGTCTGGGCACCCATCGCTGCTTCTATCAGCTATAAAATGTTTGGAGAGAGAAAAGGAAAGTATACCTCGTTGATTACATTTATCGAAGAGCTGTTGCCGGTTACCGATGTGATACCCTCTTTTACGATCTTCTGGTTCTTATTCGATTTTTTGGGTATAGGGAAAGAAAAAGACCGTTTTGGGAATAGTGTCGATGTAGATTTCGCAAAGGTCCATCAATAAACATAATATCTTTACAAATGCATTACAAAAAGATCTTTATCGCTATAATGGCGATATCTTTATTGCTCTCCTGTTCCTCCGACGCATCGAATGAAAAGAGAAACTCACTCCTGTGGAAGATAGTAGGAAACGGGTTGGAAAAACCATCCTATCTCTTTGGTACACACCATCTCGTGCCAGCCGCTTTTCTGGACAGTATTCCTGGAATTAAAGCCGCTTTTGAAGAGAGTGAACAGACTGTAGGAGAGCTCGACATGAGCGATATGGCAGAAATGCAGATGCAAATTATGGGAGAAGGGACGATGTCTCCAGAAGTTACTTATGCCACACTCCTTTCGCCCGAAGATACAGCCTTATTAGACAGCATGCTGCACAGTGTGGTGGGTGTGGGTCTCGACCAGTTGGGACAACTAAAACCGGCCATGCTCTCCAATCTGATCTCCATCTCGCTTTACCAACAGTATTATCCCTCCGTGGCATCGACACAAAATATCGATTATTACTTCCAGGAAGAGGCGTTAAAGCGTTCACGTCCCGTAGTGGGATTGGAGACAGCCGAAGACCAAATATATCTATTGCTTAATGCTCAATCTTTAGAACGGCAAGCAGAGATGTTGATCTGTATGATAAAACATCCTGAAATGCTGAAAGAACAGATGGATAAAATGCAGGTAGCTTACCATGCGCAGAACCTACAAGCTTTGCGTGAATTGTATGAAGAGAAAACACCAAATGATCCCTGTCCTTCCACGGAAGAGGAGAAGAATCTGCTGAATGGCGAACGCAACAGGAAATGGTTGGAGAAACTACCGTCAATCATGAAGGAAAAGTCCTCATTTATAGCTGTCGGTTGTCTGCATCTGCCGGGAAAAGAAGGATTAATTGAAGGATTACGGGAACTGGGATATACCGTGGAAGCAATGAGGTAGATCTCATATAACCTGTCTTTTCTCCAGCAGCACCACATTCTCCACATGATGCGTATGGGGAAACATATCTACCGGTTGCACACGCGCAACGATGTATTTCTCGTCAAGCAGGCTCAGGTCGCGTGCCTGGGTAGCGGGATTACAACTCACATACACAATTCGTTCCGGCGCTGCAAGCAGGATCACATCAATCACATCGGTATGCATCCCGGCACGAGGCGGATCGGTGATAATCACGTCGGGGCGTCCATGCTCGGTGATAAAATCGGAAGTAAGCACATCTTTCATATCACCGGCAAAGAAAAGGGTATTGCCAATACCATTCAAACGGGAGTTCTCTTTTGCATCCTCAATCGCTTCCGGCACATACTCTATCCCCACCACCTTTTTTGCACTCCGTGCCACAAAATTGGCAATGCTACCGGTACCGGTATAGAGGTCATAGACAACCTCTTCACCGGATAATTGCGCAAAATCACGCGCCACCTTATAAAGATTATACGCCTGTTCGCTATTGGTCTGAAAAAATGATTTGGGGCCAATCTTAAATTTCAGCCCCTCCATCTCCTCATAGATATGATCCCGACCACGCCAGGTGATCACTTCCTGATCGGTGATTGTATCATTCGCCTTTTGGTTGATAATATAAAGCAATGAGGTGATTTGCGGGAATCTTCCGGCAATAAAATCCATCAGTTTCTCTCTTCTTTCCGGATCATCCTCATAAAAGACCACGATCACCATCCATTCCTCAATAGAGGTGTTACGAATGATAAGGGTACGCATCAGCCCTTCCTGATTGCGAAGGTCGAAAAAAGGATAATCATTCTCCAGACAAAACTCCCGGACTGCATTCCGAATCTGATTAGAGAGATCATCCTGCAACCAACACTTGTCGATATCCAGCACCTTGTCGAACATACCGGGAATATGGAAACCCAGCGCATTCATATTATCGAACGTCTCACCACCGGCAATCTGTGCTTCGGTCAGCCATTTCTTGTTAGAAAAGGTGAATTCCAGCTTATTGCGGTAAAAAGTGGTTTGTGGAGCTCCCATAATAAGAGTAACCTCCGGCAGGTCGATCTTACCTATCCGCTCCAGATTATCGACCACCTGTTGATGCTTATGTTTCAACTGTTGGTCATAAGGCAACATCTGCCACTTACATCCTCCGCACACTCCAAAATGAATACAAACCGGCTCGATCCTGTTTTCTGAATACTTTTCAAAACGAACCACCCGACCCTCTGCAAAGCTGTTCTTCTTCCGCGTCAGTTGGATATCCACAATATCACCAGGCACTGAAAAAGGGATAAAGACAGCCCTGCCATCCACTTTGGCAATCGCCTTACCCTCGGCTGCCACATCAGTTATCAATATATTTTCTAACAGGGGAAGTTGTTTCCTTTTTTTTGCCATTTTCTTGCTATTCTGAGGCACAAAGATAATGAAAGCCGAATACAGAGCCAAGCTTGCTTGAGCTATTCCGTCAAGAGAGCAGAACAAGTTCGCTCGTTTTGCCGAACGCAGGAATAGTCTAACTTGTTGAACTATGTTAAGGCACATCGTTATGTTATACAAAGATAAAAAAAGTAATCCGGATGAAACGAGCTAATTAAAATAATAAAAACAGGAACTAAAGAATGGAGAAAGGGGTTATAACTAAGGTCAAGTATCCGGTTTTTCAGTTTTAATTCAGAAACTATTCCGTTATTTGCCGGGATAAAAGGAGGTCAGGTGCCTAAGTGGACAGGTGATCAGGAGGTAATTGGTAATTGGTAATTTTAAAGTATGAAAATACTTATCGTAGAAGACGAACCCTCTTTACAGGATTTGATAAAACGAACCCTGGAAAGAGAACGGTATCTGGTGGAATATGCCTCAACCTATCAATCGGCTCTCCGGAAGATAGAAGATTATGAATATGATTGCATTCTTGTGGATATTATGCTTCCCGATGGTAATGGGTTGTCGCTATTGAAAGTTCTAAAGAAAATGCAAAAGCGGGATAGTGTGATTATTACTTCCGCCAAAGATGCGCTGGAGGATAAAATTGCGGGACTGGAATTCGACGCAAATTTTAATGTGATTGATATTGACGATGCCGATTTTGTGGAAACGTCTAATGCCATTTATTACCTGTTAGAACTGGAAAAAGACAACATCGAAAGAAAAGTAAAAATTGATGAAAGCGGAAATATATTAAACTGACACCTGACCTCATCAGATGCGGCTAATATACAGCTTCGTTTAAATTTAGCACCGCCTTTTCTCACCTCTTTGGAGGTTACGAAAAGGCGGTGCCACATTTTTCTCCCTACCCTATTTATCCTACCGCGCAATTAGGTTGTGCCACTACCTGAAAGAAGTCATTACCCTTGTCGTCTACCAGGATAAATGCCGGAAAATCTTCCACTTCAATCTTCCATATCGCTTCCATTCCCAACTCGGGATATTCCACGCATTCGAGGCTTTTGATACTATCCTGCGCCAGGATGGCTGCCGGACCTCCAATGCTGCCTAAATAGAAGCCTCCATGTTTTTTACAGGCATCGGTCACCTGTTGGCTACGGTTTCCTTTCGCCAGCATGATCATGCTGCCGCCGTGTGACTGCAACAGATCCACGTAGGAGTCCATCCGTCCTGCCGTGGTGGGTCCCATCGATCCGGAAGCATATCCTTTAGGGGTCTTGGCCGGACCTGCATAGTA
>JBAYRG010000236.1:0-5194 GCA_041676805.1 Proteiniphilum sp. | reverse complement strand
CGTAATGAGATTGTCGACCAGTTGTTAGACTACTATCGGCTGCATGTCTGTAATTTTCCACCGCTAAAATCGCTGGAAGTTTTAAGGGAATTGGGATAATGAAAAGTACCTAAGTATTTAAGTTTTTAGGTGAGAAATGGAGATTCAAGATTCAAGTCCCAAGCCCCAAGCCCATCCAAATTAGTAATTAGTTAATTGGTAATTGGTAATTGGTAATTAAATTCACCTATACGCCTGAAAAACAATCACTCTTCCTTCAGGGTCAATGCTGAAAGAGTCTCCCAACGACTCATTCAATGATCCTTGCCACCAGTTCGTTAAAATCCTTCCGGTGACCTGATATCTGAGGTTATGTGTGGTCAGTTCTTTGGGGTCGATACTGAAAATAGAGACCTGTTCCCCTTCGTAACTCTTGAACTCCGTAACTGATTGGATAGGGGTAAAGATACCCCAGTCGGTGACCATGCTAACCCTGGCTATCTCTTCGTAGTCTGCCAGCAAGGATATATTTCCGAGAGTGTGGTCCTCCCGTTTTCCGGTTCCTCCCACAATGATAATCTCCTTTTTACCGTTCTCCACGCAAAACTGCACTGATTTGGTGAGATCATTGGTTTCCTGGTCGGAGTTGATATGCAGGATATTGGCAAAACGAATCCTGTTCTCTTTCGAGATGGAATCGCAATCGCCTACGATAGCGTCCGGAATCCCTCCTCCGGCAATAAAGTCGTTGGCAGCACCATCGCAGCAAACAACATAGGTTGCCTCCTTGATATGGGAGAGGGGAACGGGATGTTTGGGAAATCGGCCGTTAGCGATGATCACCACCTTGGAAGCTTCGTTATTATCCATCTTTTACGACTTTAGTTCTTTTTCTACTTAATGAAACAGTTTTGATGCAAAGGTATAAAAGATGGCTCAATGGGAGATGTCGGTAGGGATAAATTCTGCACTTACTTGATGAAATCCGTTATGCTCTTTCCAGTTGTTGCTCCAGTTCAATCGACCTGGGGAATAGTATATTGTTCTCCAGATGAATATGGCGATGCAGATCCTCCTCGAATTCTTTTAACAGGCTTAGTGTCACCCTATAGGTATTGCAGGCATCCTCGGGAGGAGTGTAATTGTTGGTCAGTTCACTGATCTGTCTGAATCGTTCCCCTTCGGTAGCATGCTCCTGCTCCATCTGATCAATATATGCGGCAGCTGAACCGATTACTGTCTGCGGTTTTTTCCCATTAGCCAGTTGGGCTTTTACCAATTGGTGGATATAAGGAAACAGCATCAATTCCTCTTTTTTCATATGTGCCGATAGATCCTGGGCAGAGTCGAAGAAGAGGTGCTCCACCACGGTCAATTCGGGATGATTATCACTGTGTACCCTCACTACTTTTTGAAGAAAGGGGGTGATTTCGGGAATCTTCTTCTCTACATAGCGATGGTGCGTCTTCTCTATATAATCGGTTAGCAGGTCAAGAGGAAACGATTTGACATCGATATCTCCCGACTCTTTCGTATTGATCGTTTCAGAAAGCTCATTGATCAGCCTCTCCTCATCAATCTGTTTCTTGCCGCACGCATCGGCTATCGTCCTGTTCCCATTACAACAGAAGTCGATATTGTATTTTTTGAATATCGACGCTGCTTTGTAGTTTTCAGCTACCACTTTGGCTACTATGCTTTGATTGTTTATCTCCATACTGATAGATATTTGAGAGAGCTTCCCCCAGCCATTGACCGGGCTGGGAGATGCTCAGAAGGTGAATAATTATTTTTTATTTTTTCTGACGGTCAATGTATATACAAACCAGAAAAGGGTAAGGGTACCTATCGCGAAGATGGTGTCTCCCACTATGCGCAACCATTTAAATACACTTACCAACGGCTGTTGCATGAATTCGGCTGAACGGGCAAACCACATTCCCTCTTTCACACTGGCGACAGTTTGCATCAGGCCGACCGGCAACAGGCTCAGCACAACCATCAGCAATAATCCTATGTTGAGCAACCAGAAAGTGATTGAAATCAACTTATCGTTCCATTTTTGTTTCCGGTACATGCTGCGCAATACAAAGAGGATAAGCCCGATACCCAACATGCCGTACACTCCGAAGAGGGCCGCATGACCATGTACCGGCGTGGTGTTCAACCCCTGCATATAGTAGAGGGCAATGGGCGGATTGATGATAAACCCGAAGATGCCTGCTCCTAAGAAGTTCCAGAAGGAGACCGAAAGCAGGAAGTAGATGGGCCATTTGTAATCTGTCAACCATTCGGTAGCTTTACTCATCCGGTAGTTATGATAGGCTTCGAAGCCGATCAGTACCAACGGAACCACTTCGAGTGCACTGAATGTGGCACCCAGTGCCATCACTGCCGTCGGTGTGCCGGTGAAATACAAGTGATGGAAAGTGCCCAGGATACCGCCGGTAAGAAAGATAATCGTGGCAAAAAGTACATTGTTAGTTGCAGACTTGATGCCAAGTAACCCCATACGGGTGAAGAGGAAGGCAGCTACTACGGTGGCGAATACCTCGAAGAATCCTTCCACCCAGAGGTGTACTACCCACCAGCGCCAGTATTCAGCTATTGCCAGGTTGGTTGTCCGGCCCCACATCAGTCCCGCGCCATAGAACAGGGCGATGGCGGCACAAGAGATCAGGAAGAGGATTAACAATCCTCTTTCGGATGTGCCTTTTTTTATGATGGGCAGGATGGGGCGCACCATCAATGCTAACCAGAGGAAGAGGCCTACCACCAAGAGTAATTGCCAGAAACGTCCCAGATCCACATATTCATAGCCCTGATGGCCAAACCAGAAGTTGTTGACGAGGTTGAGCCGTTGCATCACTCCAAACCATTGGCCGGTCATGGAGCCGGCTACCACGATAAGTAGCGCGATAAAAAGAAGATTGACGCCCAGCTTCTGGAATTTCGGGTCTTTTCCTCTCAGTGAGGGGGCGATATATAATCCGGTTGCCAACCATGCGGTCGCTATCCAGAAGATCGCTAATTGTATATGCCAGGTGCGGGTGATAGAGTAGGGGATGAATTTGGCTATGTCGATACCGTAAAAGCCATCTCCTTCCACCCCGTAGTGTGCGGTAATCACACCCAGCAGCACCTGTGCAAGGATCAGCAGGTTCACTATCCAGAAATATTTCTTCACCGCCCACATCGATGGGGTGATGGTCTGGTTCATCAGCGGATCTTCTACCGGCCTGAGTGTTTCCTCCTGACGGCTGCGTGCCTGTACGAAGATCATTATCCCAATTCCCAATAGCAACATGATAATACTGAATCCTGTCCAGATTACCAGATCGCTGGTCGGAACGTTGCCGACCTGTTCGTCGGGTGGCCAGTTATGGGTATAGGTCACATCCAAACCGGGGCGTTCCGTGACACATGCCCATGATGCCCAGAAAAAGAACTGTGCCATCTTGTCCATCCTCTCTTCCGATTTGATGGTGTTTTTTGCAATGGCATAATCAGATCGCAACTTGTCCAGTGCCGGATCATCCATGAAGAGACCTGAATAATGCTGCTTGTTATGCAAGAATGCTTCATACCGCTCACTATGGATGGTGAGGGTGCCTGTCGTCGCATCGTAGGTGTTCTTCCTAAGGAACTCCTGTAGCCTCGATTCCAGCGACGCCTTGTCGGAAGCAGCCAAATCTCCGAATTCTTTTCCGTAGTCCGATCGAGACCATTTATTCAACAGATACTGCGCTTCCCGGTGCAGGTAGTCGGCCGTCCAGTCAGGTGCCACATAAGCACCATGCCCCCATACGGTGCCGATCTCCTGCCCACCGATACTTTGCCAGATATTCTGGCCATCTTTAATGTCGTTGCCCTCAAATAGCAACTCTCCCGACTCGTTGATTACCCGTTCGGGGACGGGCGGTGCCTGCTGATAGATTTGGGTGCCGTAATAGAGTAATACAGCAAACGAGAGTCCTACCACCAGCGCAAATGCAATCCACAATTTTTTCTGTGTCATACTGAATCATTTTTTTAGGTTAGACTTTATGATATTATCCGAATTGATCTGAATAAATGAATCGCTGTGATGATCAGGCAGGTCACCTTGACCACCTCTATTCCTACATAATAAAGATGAAGTGGCGACGAAGGTGGCTCAATCCCCTGCTGGTAAAGTGGAATACGTGCGTCAAGTGCAGGTAGCAACCAAAGTGTCTGGATGATGAGTATAAGTATTGCCACTAAAAGCAATACCCGGGGGAGGTTAATCCCGACTCCACGATGGAGTAGGAACAGGTCTGCTACCATCAGGACGGCAAACAACCATTCCACTTTGTTTAATGCTTTGAATACCAGACTTCCGATACCCAGACCTAACGGGAGCGTTATCCCCGGAGCCCTGAACTTTAACCACGCCTCCATGAAGCTGATGGCGCAAACAAACCCTATCCATAAAAAGACAGAGGGCAATGCCAACACGTTGAGTTGAATCTCTTTCGTTTGCATTTTTGTTGATTTTAGCTATGATGTTATAATGCCTGTTTAATTATTTGATTATTCCAAAATGACTGAAACCCTTTGGTTTGTGTATTTGCGATAAATTTGTCGTAAATTAATCGAAAGAAATTATCGCTTCAACAAGGTTTCCTTGTTTTTGATTCCTATCGCCAGTTCATAAGCGGTGGTACTTTGCAGAACTTCTCTCATCTCTTTCCGGATCTCCTCTACAGAATAGTGCATGGGGCAGGGATGTGCTTTATCGCAATGTTCCAATCCCAAGGCGCAACCTTCAAAAAAACTATTTCCATCGATAGCCTTGACGATATCCGCCATAGTGATGTAATGAAGATTTTCCCGTTTAATTTCAAATCCTCCATTAGGCCCTGTATAGGAATCCACAATGCCACTCTTCGATAATAATCCTAATATCTTGCCTGTGAAAGCTTCCGGAGAACCTATGTTCCCCACAATATCACCAATCTTGACCCTTTTCTCCTTCAATGACTGGGAAGCAATATAGAGTGTGGCTCTTATTCCATATTCGCAAGCTTTCGAGAACATATCACCTATTTTGGGCAAAGATATATTATTTTTTCTATTTGAGACAAATTTGTCGTAAATATTTTTTATCTGAATTTCACCTCCCACCTCCCAATTCTGCATTCTTTGTTTTTCGTTCTTAATTCATGCTTCACCTAAATATTCCTTCCTCCTT
>JBAYRG010000235.1:0-5216 GCA_041676805.1 Proteiniphilum sp. | reverse complement strand
CTTTTTAGAGAAGTATTTATTTTAATGTGTCTGTTCTCCTTGTACGCCCAAAAAACTAAAAATGTTGATTTTTTCGGTATCTATTTTTATGCAGTTGGGCAGCCAAAATAATCGTTTCAGTAAGTTTATGGAACCAGTTTAAACGTCTATCACATATTTTTGTAATAAAAAAAATCCAAATCGGAAAAGTTCAATAAAATTTATTTGAACGAGAATTCTCAATGTTACTGGATATAAAATATTAGTATGAAACGAGCATGATAATCATTATCACACAAGGACATGATTAAAAGCGAGTTCCATACGATACATTTGAAAGTAAAAGTTTTAATCGTATGAAACTAAGCTCTTTATTGAGATGAAAAAAGGATTAAAAATAATAGTTGTATCTACCATATCTGCAATGGTGTTTTCAGTTATGACACTGACAGGATTAGTTTTATTGAGAAGGCAGATTATCAATTAATATTGAAGCAAGTATGGATGATAATCACACATTTTATCTAAAACCGTAGTATTTTTTATCGGTGATCTTCATATTCACAATATTGATTGGAATTATCATCCGCAATATGCCCTATTACATGATACGATCTCATCCCCGAACATGACACGGCATCATCCTCTAAGATCGAATGACTTGATCCCCTAAGATCGAATGACCTGATCCCTTAAGATCGAATGACCTGATCCTCTAAGATCGAATGACCTGATCCCCTAAGGTGCGATTAAGTGATCTCTTAAGGAGCGTCGAAGGGTTTCCCTATACTATTAGGCGTGGTTGCGGATAATCATTAATTTTAATCTCATCTGTCATTTCTCCCTTCAACATATAGGAATCACATCGTCAATTATCTCGGTAGTATTTTTTGATAGTTCAGTAATCAAAATAGTTGTTTAAGCATTCTACCCGTTACAATTTGCTCTGTTCTACTATTTCTTTGCATTGTCAAAATTGCTAAAATACAATTCGGATTACCCGATTTTTGAAAATCAATAAACCTCGTTTCAAACATTACTTAAAATAATAATGAGCGAAGTGATTGATCAAAATGATATTTAGTTCAATTTTTTAAAGAAAACAATGATAAGGAAAAGAATAATTCAACAGGCAATATTCCTTTTTAGCCGTGATGGTATTAAAAACGTTTCAATGGACGATTTGGCATCGCCGTGGGGTTTCTACCGGTAAAGGCATTGAAATCATAGATAAATATATTGCCAACTCACACAATTCAAATAATTAATAATATTTTATGAGAACTACAAAAATTAGTATCACCTTAATGGCGATTTGTGGATTGTTCAGGTTATCTGTTGCCAACGCACAAGAAACCGAATCCGGTGTATTGCGGTTGGACTTGGAGACGGCGGTTGATATTGCTTTGAGCGAAAATCCCCTGGTCAAAGTAGCCGACATGGAGATCGAGAAAAAGACGTATGCTAAAAAAAGTGCCTATGGCGCCTTGTTACCCCAAATTGATCTGATCGGACAGTTCCAGCATACGTTGAAACGTCAGACAATGTACTTGGATACGGATATGGGGAGCCTTTTTGGTGGAGGATCCATTGATCCGGGAAGTCTTACCCCGGAAGAACAGCAGATCGCGGCAGTACTGGGAAAATTAATGACGCCCGATCCTGATGCCGCCGATGAGGGCATTCAGGTAGGTCGGAAAAATATGTGGACGGGAGGGGTGAATGTGAGTTTGCCGCTCGTTGTGCCCTCATTATGGAAAAATATCCAGATGAGCAAGGTCGATCTGGAAATTGCCGTGGAGCAGTCGCGTGCATCGAAGATTGATCTGATGCATCAGGTGAAAAAAGCCTTTTACAGTATATTGCTGGCAAAGGATAGCTATGACCTGTTCAGGGAAACATATACGACCGACTCCTTAAATCTGGTAAATATCAAAAATAAGTTTGAGCAGGGAATCGTTGCCGAATACGATGTCATTACCGCTGATGTACGCCTTAAAAGCATCATTCCCAATATCCTGCAATCGGAAAGCATGTTGAAGATCGCGGAACTGCAATTAAAAATGCTGATGGGGATTGACAATGAAGTACCGGTAGAGATTGCAGGTTCACTTTCCGATTATGAAAAATGGATGTTTGAAGCAATTGTTCCCTCTGATGACAACCTGATTGGCAATAGCGACCTGAAACAATTCGACCTGCAAGCCATGCAAGCTAAAAATGCGTATGAGATACAAAAACTGCAGCGTCTGCCCACCCTCACCTCTTCTTTCAACTATTCCTATATAAGCCAGAACAACAATTTCAAATTCAATGACTATCATTGGGATCCTTATTCAGTGGTAGGTGTGACGCTTGCCATCCCAATCTTTAGTGGGGGGCAACGGTATCATAATATCAAACAGTCCGAAATCCAGTTATACCAACTGCAGGAACAACGCCATAACCTGAAACGTGGCCTACAGCTATCCGTAAAGAACAGTGTGGAGCTTATCAGTAAAAGTATTGAACAGGTTGTCGCCGCCGAGTCGTCTGTAATGCAGGCAAAGAAAGGGTATGAAATTACGCAGAAAAAATACGAAACAGGAGCCGGTACCATCGTAGATTTGAATGCAGCCGCACTTGCGGTGACCAACGCCGAACTACAATACCGCAATGCCATTTACGATTATCTCGCATCAAGGGCCGATCTGGAAAAAACGCTCGGATACGATATATAAGTTGATGTGATGATTTAATGATCCCGACCAATCGGGATAAGTTGTCCCGATTGGTCGGGAAGTAGTGCTGATTGCGAATCAATGAATTGATCTGGATGTAAATATCGAAATATAAAAATCAAAAAAGTTGAAAATAAATAATTTTTGTCATATGAAACGGAAAAACTTTCTAAAATTGATGCCACTGGCAACGCTTTTTATTCTCTCTTCGTGCGGCGGTGAATCCGGTAAGAGTGAACAACCCACAGAGAACACTAAAAAAAATGTCATTGTGGAAGAGGTCAGGTTAGTGCCTGTAGATCAACAATCTTCCTTTACGGCCACGGTTGAGGCCAAAACTGTAAACAATATTACACCTGCTATGGGCGGACGTATCAGGGTTATCCATGTGGATGTGGGCAGTCGCGTCTCGAAAGGCCAGGCTGTTGTGACAATGGATGCAGCCAACTACTCGCAACAAGAGACACAACTGGCTACACTCAAGCGAGATTATGAACGCTATAGTGAATTGTATAAAGTGGGAGGCATTTCCAAACAGCAGCTGGATCAGTTGAAGGCACAACTCGATGTGGCCCAGACAGCCCTCAATGCCATCGAGGAAAATACCGGCCTGATAAGTCCCATAAGTGGAGTTGTGACCGCCCGTAACTATGATCCGGGCGACGTGGCCGGCGGGATGCCGATTTTGACAATTGAAAATATCAACCCCGTCAAGATAGTCATTAATGTGTCGGAATCATATTACAGCAAAGTAACTTCGGGAATGTCTGCAGCAATAGTCGTCGATGCATTGGATGGGGAGGCTTTCGAAGGGAAAGTGTCTCTGATCCATCCTACGATAAACTCTGTTTCCCGCACCTTTCCGGTAGAAATTGAAGTGAATAATACGGAGCAACGTCTTCGTCCGGGGATGTTTTCACGCGTGACCCTTAACTTCGGAACCAATGAGCGGCCACTTGTTGCTGATTTGGCTATCCTGAAACAACCCGGCTCGAACGACCGCTATGTGTTTCTGGAAAAAAATGGACGGGCGGTTTATAGGAAAGTAGAGCTGGGAACCAGAATTGGTGATAAATATGAGATCGTATCGGGTTTGGATATCGGTGACCGCGTGATTGTTCAGGGGAATACCGGTTTGATTGAAGGGGCCCAAGTGGAAGTTATTGGATGAAATTTCAGATTTCATAATTTCACAATTTGATGATTTCACAATTTAGTTCCGCTGATTTGCAATTCATAATTTTGAATTGAACTGGAATTGAACCTAACAAAATATAGAATTTTGAGTTGAAAATCGACGTAGTCAAATCTTGAAATGCGAAATCCAAAATAAAAAAAATGTATGAAGATATATGAAACCGCAGTCAAGAATCCCGTAGGGAGTTCTCTGATCTTTATTGGAATAGTGCTTATCGGGATAATGTTTTACAGGCAGCTCCCGGTTGACCTGTTGCCCGAAATAGATGTGAATATGGTATCGGTGATGACCGCTTATCCCGGCGCCGGTGCGGAAGATGTGGAAACAAATGTCACCCGTCCTTTGGAGAATGTGCTGAATTCCACGGAAAATATCAAAGAGATCAATTCCACTTCCAAAGATGGAATATCGGTGATCATGCTTGAATTCAACTGGGGATCAGATATGAGTTCTATTATGAACGATATCCGTGACAAGGTTGATTTGATTTCGAGTGCCCTGCCTGCCGGAACCATTGATCCCATGATCCTGAAGTTCGGTACCGATATGCTGCCGGTGATAATCCTTTCCGCGACGGCAAACGAGAGTGCCAATGCATTGTATAAAATCCTCGACGACCAGATAGCCGGACCTCTCAACAGGGTGCCGGGGGTAGGTACTGTCTCCATCTCCGGGGCGCCGCAACGGGAGGTGCAGGTGAATGTGATCCCTGAAAAACTGGAGGCATACAATATTCCCCTGGAACAGATCGCCCAGAAAATTGCGGCGGAAAATGTGAACATTCCGGCCGGAAACCTCGATGTGGGATCGCAAACCTATATGCTACGCCTTCAGGGAGAGTTTTCCGAGAGTAGGGAGTTGGAGGATATAGTGATTGGTTCCAACCAGGGGCAATCCGTTTATCTGAAAGATGTGGCTGTGGTACGTGATACCGTCCAATCAAACGTGATGGAGAGTTATACCAATGGGCAACGTAGCGCGGTCATCATGATCCAGAAACAGACAGGTGCCAACACGGTAGAAATTGCCGATGCGGTAACAAAACAACTTCCCGGATTGCAGGAAAATCTCCCACCAGATATTCAACTGGTAACGGTGATGGATACTTCGGATAATATAAAGGTGTCTATCAACAGCTTGCTTGAAACCATCATGCTTGCCCTTATTATTGTAGGCTTTATCGTGTTATTATTTCTGGGGCGATGGAAGGCTACCGTAATCATCATGGTGACCATTCCCATTTCGTTGATCGGATCCTTCATCTATTTGTACATCACCGGAAACACTATTAATATTATTTCGTTGTCGGCGCTTTCTAT
>JBAYRG010000234.1:0-5227 GCA_041676805.1 Proteiniphilum sp. | reverse complement strand
TTGGATCTTGGATCTTGGATCTTGAATCTTGGATCTTGAATCTTGACTCTTGGATCTTGAATCTTGACTCTTGGATCTTGAATCTTGACTCTTGGATCTTGAATCTTACGTCTTGACTCTAGTTTTTAATCGTATAAAACGAGCATGAGAATTGTTCTCACACAAGAACATGACTAAAAGCGAGTTCCATACGACGCCTTTGAAAATAAATAATTTTAGTCGTATGAAAAAAGACTTTGCCGCGGTGTGAAAACCGGCAAAGTCATGCTATCTTGAATAACGCCGCAATATATAAAAAACGTACGACAAACAGTGCTTTCATAACTATGTTATAAAACATATAAAGACTGTGTGAAGCCTATTAGGAAAGTTTTGAAAAGATAAATATTTCCTTGTGCTGATTGCTTATTTCACTTATGTTTTAGGAAGATTGCCCCCAGCGATGAAAATGCACAATCAATCGCAGTAAAGAGGGGCATTGAATCTTTGCAAAGGCTACTTAAATAACCCTTAAAATGCACAAATCATAGTTTTTTGTGCATTAAATCAGATATTTTTTGTATTTTTGAATTCCAAAAATTACATTCTTTTGTTAAATTCGCCCTAATCCTTTCAATTTAATTTTGTCAGGCTGTCTTCTTTTGGGTAAAAAAACAGATATATATGGAAAATCTGAATAGGGCATTAGGCCTGTTGATAGTAGGGATGGTGACTGTTTTTATCATTCTTTGGTTGGTTGTATTGATCGGTAACCTGGTGATTCGTCTCACCAATCGTTTTATTCCGGCCACAGTGCCGGTAGAAGGTAAATCTGGAAGCAGGAGTTCTGCAAGGAAAAAAACAGATTCCAAAAAGTTGGCTGCTATTGTTGCGGCAGTAGATGCTGTGACAGGGGGACAGGCCAATGTGGAATCTATAGAGAAGAAATAAAAAAAATATATTGATATGGGAAGAGAGATAAAATTCAGCCTGATGTATAGGGACATGTGGCAATCGTCCGGTAAATATGTTCCTACCGTTGAACAGCTTAAGGAGGTAGCTCCTGCAATCATAGAGATGGGCTGCTTCGCCAGGGTGGAGACAAACGGCGGCGGTTTCGAGCAGATCAACCTGCTGTTCGGAGAGAATCCCAACAGGGCTGTACGCGAATGGACACAGCCTTTTAATGATGCCGGTATACAAACCCATATGCTGGAGAGGGGGCTGAATGGAATACGCATGAGTCCGGTGCCGGCTGATGTGCGTCGGCTGATGTTCCGGGTGAAAAAGAGACAGGGGACAGATATTGCCCGTTCGTTCGACGGCTTGAACGATCCCCGTAACCTGGAGAATTCCATTAAGTTTGCAAAAGAAGCGGGGATGATTTCCCAGGCTGCGCTTAGCCTGACGGTGTCACCTATCCATACTGTGGAGTATTACACCGGGTTGGCCGACACCTTGATCGGGATGGGTGCCGACGAGATTTGTGTGAAGGATATGGCGGGTGTGGGACGTCCCGCAACTATCGGCAAGATCATTAAAAAGATCAAGGAAAAACATCCCGCTATTCCTGTTCAGTACCACGGTCATGCCGGTCCCGGTTTTCAGATGGCATCCATCCTTGAAGCCGCCTATGCGGGCGCCGAATATATTGATGTGGGTATGGAGCCGCTGGCCTGGGGTACGGGCCACGCCGACGTGCTGGCGGTACAGGCCATGCTGAAAGATGCCGGCTTCAAGGTGCCGGAGATCAATATGAAGGCCTATATGAAAGTGCGTTCGCTCACACAGAAATATATCGATGATTTCCTTGGCTACTATATCAACCCGAAAAACCGGTTGAACAACTCATTGCTGATTGCCCCCGGCTTGCCCGGCGGCATGATGGGCAGCCTGATGGCTGACCTGGAAACCAACCTTTCTTCACTGAACAAATGGAAGAAGAAGAATGGACAGCCAAAACTCACGCAGGATGACCTGCTTGTCAAATTGTTCGATGAAGTGACCTATGTGTGGCCCAAGATAGGCTATCCACCGCTGGTCACGCCCTTCAGCCAGTATGTCAAGAACCTGGCGTTGATGAATGTGTTGCAGCTTGAGAAGGGAAAAGAGCGCTGGTCGATGATCGCCGACAACATTTGGGATATGATCCTGGGTAATGCCGGTAGGGTTCCCGGTGAACTGGCTCCGGAAATTGTGGAGATGGCGAAGCAGCAGGGGCGGGAGTTTTATACCGGTAACCCGCAAGCACTCTATCCCGACCAGTTGGATGAATTCCGTGCGGAAATGAAGAAAAACAACTGGGACCTTGGACAAGACGATGAAGAGCTGTTCGAACTGGCCATGCACCCCGAACAATACAGGGCCTATCAGTCGGGTGATGCGAAGAAATCTTTCGAAGCGGATCTGACCAAGAGAAAAGAAGAAAAAGAGGCGTTGAAGAAATCGCTGCCTGTCAAGCAGGAAACGGGCAATGGCAACGATTTTCAGCCCAGGACACTGGTTATCACCATCGATAATGAAGAGTATGTGGTGAATATATCCTATCCCGGCAATGGCAATGGAGCGTCTTTGCCGGCTTCCGCCCAATCAGCGGCTCCTGTAGAACAATCCACTCCGGCTGCTGTCGCTCCGTCCACTGTTGTGAATATGGTGCCGTCCTCTTCCAATGGACATGCCAAGGAGGTGATTTCACCGCTGGAAGGGAAATTTTTCCTTACCAAAGACTCTTCAGAAACCGCGCTGAAGATAGGGGATACCGTGCAGGAAGGCGATATTATCGGTTATATCGAGTCGATGAAGACCTATAACGCCGTGGCTGCCGAAGAGGCCGGTAAAGTGACCGAGATTTGCTACGCCAATGGTGCGGCAGTAGATGAAGATGACGTACTCATTAAAATGGTATAAGAAATGGGTGAAATCTTCGCTAATCTGACAGAAATGACCGGATTCGGTATGATAGGATGGGAAATCGTCCTGATGTGGGTGATCGCCTTTGTCCTGTTGTACCTCGGTATCTTTAAGCAATATGAACCGCTTCTGCTCGTGCCTATCGGCTTTGGCGTGCTGTTGGCCAACCTGCCCGGGGCAGGACTCGGGATAGTGGACAATGCTTTGGTCCAAGGCGCTGATGGCAGTTATATGAATTTGCTCGATATTGCCGGAGAGTACGGTATTATGAATTTTCTCTATTATATGCTGATCAAGACCGGTATACTTCCCCCCATTATTTTTATGGGGGTAGGTGCACTGACCGATTTCGGGCCGATGCTGCGTAACCTGAAGCTCTCCCTGTTCGGTGGTGCGGCACAGATCGGCATCTTCTCCGTGTTGATTGCTGCCGTTGTCATGGGCTTCACGCTGCCCGAAGCGGCTTCTTTGGGTATTATCGGGGGAGCCGACGGGCCCACCGCGATCTATACCACCATTAAGCTGGCTCCCCATTTGTTGGGGCCGATAGCCATCGCCGCCTATTCCTATATGGCATTGGTGCCGGTGATTATCCCGGCGGTAGCTAAATTGCTGATGACCGAAAAGGAGTTCAAGATCCATATGAAGAAGATGGACAGGCAGTATCCACCCAAGCATGAGATCAAACACCTGAAGAGCGTCAAAATCATTTTCCCGATTGTATTGGGATTGGTTGTCGCGGTTTTCGTGCCCTCTTCCGCCCCGTTATTGGGTATGTTGCTGTTCGGAAACTTGGTGAAAGAGATCGGCGCCAATACAGGCCGCCTTGCCGAGGCTGCTTCCGGCCCTATCATGAATACGGCTACTATCTTCCTGGGGCTGACAGTAGGTGCAACCATGACGTCGGAGGTGTTCTTGTCCGGCCAGACATTGGGAATTATTGTGGGTGGATTCCTTGCTTTCGCCGTTTCGGTGGCGGGAGGCATCCTGGCGGTGAAGGTCACCAACATGTTCTCGAAGAAAAAGATCAATCCGCTTGTCGGCGCCACAGGGCTAAGTGCGGTGCCCATGGCATCGCGTGTGGCGAATGAGATGGCATTGAAATACGATAAGTCCAATCATATCCTGCAATACTGCATGGCCAGTAACGTGTCGGGTGTGATCGGTTCGGCCGTTGCGGCAGGGGTATTGATCTCGTTTTTAGGCTAAGGCAAATAGGCCTCTGAAAGAAGCCATACAGTTTTTAGATCAACTCTCTTGAGGTCAAGCTTGCGCACTCTTATCAGATACAGAAAGCCGCATATAAAGGCACTGATTTTATTCCGTTCTCAAAATCGAAATTTTTCTTCGATAAACGGATGCCATATTTACAGTCATGGTTCCCTGGGTTGTTTTCTGACATTTAAACACAAACAAAACTACCGGTATTTATTATAAACTCTTTGACTGCGGCAGGCATACCACCCACAATCAGAGATTGATTATAAAAATTCACTGCCATTGAATACACATTCAAAGCTTTATCTATTTCAAGATTGACAACAATAGAGTTATCAAATTCCTGCTTCTCATAGATAAATTATTATCGAATTTAATTTATCCATTCTCATACTGGAATGACGGATGAGAGAGATCAAATTAATAAATCCCTACCTTTTAACTTAAATTCTCAACTATTCTGAGTGTCAATCAGTTAAACTTTGTCAAGAAACTCTTATTTAATAAATTATTTTATTTTATATGTTGCATATATAAATTTATTATCTTTATTTTGTTATTATATTAATACACTTTCAACATAAAGGGATAAAAATAGAATAAATTATCATGTAGCATGGACAGAGTGAATTATTTTAACATACTTACCTCTCAATATAAAGAGGAATTATTTGCTAATGTGATTCCTTTTTGGCTTACACGTTCTCAGGATAGAGAATTTGGCGGCTATTTTACTTGTCTCGATCGACAAGGGAATGTCTTTGACGCCGATAAATTTATCTGGTTACAAGGACGCCAGGTATGGATGTTCTCCATGTTATATAATAAGGTAGAGAAACGACAGGAGTGGCTCGATTGTGCCACACAGGGAGCTGAGTTCTTAAAGAGAGATGGCCACGATGGTAACTTCAACTGGTACTTTATTGAAAGGCTATCAACTGACCGGATCAGAGGAGTCTCTCCAATGGTTCAAGAAAATAGATGATTATACTTGGAATCACTTTAAAGATCCGGAATATCCGGAATGGTGGGGTTATTTGAACCGTCGCGGAGAAGTACTGTTAGATCTGAAAGGAGGGAAATGGAAAGGTTGCTTCCATGTGCCAAGAGGATTATACCA
>JBAYRG010000233.1:0-5274 GCA_041676805.1 Proteiniphilum sp. | reverse complement strand
TACCTCTTCCAACTGAATCTGACTAAGAGTGTCAGAGGGCACCTCATGTGCCCTTGCTTGATAACCGAATGCCAGCAGGATTGCCGGCAGTAAAAAAACCTTTTTCATATGACTAATCTATTTTTAGTTAGTAAAATAAAAAAGGGGATTTGTAAAGATATATACCAGAAAACCACGAAATGTGGATCTTTTTTCCCTACGCCGGCATTATCCGGATCAGGTAATTTGGGTATGATCTCAGCCCGTCTGCTTGGGCACCCCCTGTAAAATATGAGAACAAAGATAGTGCATTTTTGTTCAGCGAAGGCTATTCTCCCCTGTTTTTTAACATCCGGACGATCGTCTGATGAAAAATAAATGGCTGAATAGATATTATCTTTGGATTTATTTGTAATTTCGTTCACTAAACAGAAAAGTGTCAAGTAGGTTGTATGAGCGATGAAGAAAAATTGATAGCGGAAGATCAGGTGATCGAGAATGAGTTTCAGGCTCTCTTGAATGATTATCTGAACTCAAACCACCGGCGGAAGGTGGATGTTATCACCAAAGCGTATAATATGGCGAAGGAGGCACATAAAGGCGCCCGCCGTCGCTCCGGTGAACCCTATATCATGCATCCGCTGGCAGTAGCACGTATTGTGTCGAAAGAGATGGGATTGGGTTCCACCTCTATCTCCGCTTCTTTGTTACACGATGTGGTGGAAGATACTGATTACACCGTGGAGGATATCCGTGCATTGTTTGGCGATAAGATAGCACAGATTGTGGATGGCCTCACAAAGATATCGCATGGTATGTTTGGTGAAAATGTATCGGCACAGGCTGAGAATTTCAGGAAACTGCTGCTGACTATGTCGGATGATATCCGTGTGATCCTTATCAAGATCGCCGACCGGCTGCACAATATGCGTACTCTCTCTTCCATGGCGCCTGCCAAACAGTATAAGATCACAGGAGAGACATTGTATATCTATGCCCCGTTGGCACACCGCCTGGGGCTTTTTGCCATCAAGACCGAACTGGAGGAGCTCTGTTTTAAGTATGAATATCCCGAGATCTATGCCAACCTGATAGAAAAGATAAAAGAGACAGCCCCCGAGCGTAATATGATTTATGAGAACTTCGCCATTCCTGTGGTAAAGTCGCTCGACAAGATGGATATGGAGTATGAGATGCGGGCACGGGTGAAGTCGGTCTACTCCATTTGGAATAAGATGCAGACCAAAGGGATCGAATTCTCGGAGGTGTACGACCTGTTTGCCGTACGTATTATCTTTGAAGTGCATCCCGGTATGGACGAAAAGAAACAGTGCTGGGATATCTACTCCGCCATCACTGATATTTACAAACTCCGCCCCGATCGTATCCGTGACTGGGTGAGCCATCCCAAGGCCAACGGTTACCAGGCGCTTCACCTTACGGTGATGGGCCCCGACGGCAAATGGATTGAGATACAGATCCGGAGTCGCCGGATGGATGATATTGCGGAGAAAGGATTTGCCGCCCACTGGAAATACAAGGAGAACAGGATTGAAGAGGATAATGAGTTGGACAAATGGTTGAAGACTATTCAGGAAGTGCTGGCCAATCCTAATCCTAACGCCATCGATTTTCTGGATACGGTGAAAATGAACCTCTTCTCGTCAGAAATTTTCGTCTTCACCCCCAAGGGTGAAATAAAGACTCTTCCTCAAGGAGCAACAGCACTCGATTTCGCCTATACCATCCATACCAGGGTAGGTGATCATTGTTTAGGTGCCAAGGTGAACCATACATTGGCGCCGTTGAGCCAAAAACTGAGCAGCGGCGACCAGGTAGAGATTCTTACCTCCCAATCAGTCGACCCCCAGCCGGAATGGCTCAATTTTGTGACAACAGCCAAGGCCCGTACCAAAATTGAAGCGTCGTTACGCAGACAGCGCCGACGAATTGCAGAAAAAGGAGAAAAAATGCTGGAAGAGCTCTTCGAGCATGAACCTATTGATAATGCTGTCTTTAATAAGATCCTTCATGCATATAAAGCCGAGAATAAGGATGAACTTCACTTTCTGATAGGTAACGACGAGGTATCTCTTCCCGCCAGTAAAGAGGCATTCTTTAAAATGAAGGTTGAGCCGGAGAAACAGGATAACCTGTTTGTGCGCTATATGAAGCAAGCGATGAATGCGATCAAGAAAACAACGCCGGCTGAACAGAAAAACCTGAAGAACGACCAAAAGGAACCGGTGACATCCGTCAAAGGAGAGCTCTTCCCGGGGGAGAAAGAGAAGATTGACCGGAAAGCGGTTTTTCAACTTAGGGAAGCCAATTTCCGTAAGAATTTTATCGTCTCTCCCTGTTGTAACCCTCTCCCGGGAGACGACGTGTTTGGATTTGTAACGGAGGAAGAAGAGGTAGAGGTGCATAAACGCTCCTGTCAGAATGGCTTGAAGTTGAAATCCAATTTTGGAGACCGGGTAATTGCGGTGAAATGGGGTGATTATCAACAATATTCTTTTTTGGCATCCATCACTTTTACGGGAATAGACCGGGTGGGGATATTAGGGACTATATTGTCGAAATTGTCTGAAGATGTAGTGGTTAATATACAGAGTGTAAATGTTTTCTCCAACGATGGCATATTCGAAGGGGTATTTAACATACACGTTCATAGTGCGGAAGAGGTGAATCAACTCTGTGCCAAGATAGCAAAAGTGGACGGTGTAAGTACCGTCCACAGATCTGCTATTTAATTCTTTTTCTTTTTTTACCGAACAATAGAGAGGGAATTTTCCGGATACCAAAGGTGATAAGTGCAGGTTTGGCTATCTTCCAGGAGAGAGAGCCGATAAGTGGGAGATTCGACATGACGAGATTCAACCATGGATTGGTCCTCTTTGTCACGAAAGGGGTAACGGAATAGGAAGAGCCGCTTGACAAGTGATCTACTGTTTCAACCAGTTTCGATTTTACTGAGGAGGCCACACCCTTGGTGAGCATCGTTCCCCAATTGTCGGTCAGATACTGCAGTTGGTAAGAGAGCCGTTGACTGGCAATGATACGCTCTTCGCGTAACCGTTTTTTTTCTAGCCGGAGCTCCTCCAGCGGGGTTAATTTATAGGTACTCATTTATCACTCTTTTTATCATCTTTGTCATCCTGAGTTACCAGAAAGCGTATCACTCCATTGGTCACTTTTTTGCTGAAGCTCTTTTTCAAGAGGAGCATAATCAACATGACCAAAATGGAAAATGCGGATACAATGCCGAAACCGGCCCAAGAGTTCTCAAGCAATTCGCCCAGGTAGAGGGCCAGTGTTACGAGTGCGAAAAAAATTGCTACCAGGGCGATCCCTGCCACAATCAGACCAAAACTGATTGCTGCAGTACCCAGGCTTACTTTCTCATACACCTCCAGTTTTCCGAGTTCGAGTGAACTGGAAATGTAATTCGAAATATCATCACGCATTTCTTCGAATAGCGTACTTACTTTTTTCTCTTCCATCGTTGTTCGGTTAGAGGATAAGATATTATTGTTTTGCCAGCTCTTTCTTTGCTATTTCGGCAATGTCATCTATATCTTCCTTTAAATCCTGTACTTCGCTTTTTCCTTTGTAGATAGCGGTTTTTACATTGGCTCTTACTTTATCTGCAAATTCGTTGGCTTGCTCCAGCCACTCCTCTTTTCTGTCACTACCCATAATATAACCGATTGCAGCTCCGAGGGCAACACCAATTCCTAAACCTAATAATAGTTTTGCTTCTGATTTCATAATTTTTGCGTTTAATAGTTAATTATTCAAGTTATGTTAGTTGAATAGTTCTTCATTCATTTGTGAAAGATCCATTCAATCAAGTTTTGTCACTTCAAGTATCTCTATTAAATAAAACACATTATCGGCAAAATTGTTTTCGGAACAGCAATTTATGGGATTGGGAGCTATTCTGCAGACAATGATTCTCCCAGCAATGTAGCAGCTGTGAAGCCGGTTATTTTCACTTTCACAAATTCACCGATACGATGTTTTCTCTTGTCGAAAATAACGACTTTATTCTGGTCGGTACGGCCGAAGAGTTGTTCGCGTGAGCGCTTGGAGAAGCCCTCTGTCAATACCTCGAATTCCTTGCCCAGATCCTTTTCGTTACTCTGTCGCGACAGTTCCATCTGCAGGTCGATAATCTCTTGCAGCCGTCTACTTTTAACCTCTTCGGGGATATTGTCTTCCAGCCTCTTGGCAGCGTATGTCCCCGGACGTTCTGAATATTTGAACATAAAAGCCGAATCGAATTCCACTTCGCGCATCATGGAGAGCGTTTCCCGGTGGTCTTCCTCCGTTTCAGAGTGGAAACCGCACATGATGTCGGTAGAAAGTCCGCAGCCGGGGATGATCCGTTTGATGGCGGCGATCCTGTCCATATACCACTCCCTGTCGTATCTTCTGTTCATCAGCTTCATCATCCTTGAACTGCCCGATTGTACGGGAAGGTGAATATAGTTGCAGAGATTTTTGTATTGGGCGATGGTCTCCAGCGTTTCATCATTCATATCCCTGGGGTGTGATGTGGTGAAACGGATCCGCATCCCCGGGGCGGCCTCAGCCACCATGGCCAATAATGCCGGGAAATCAATCTTTCTTTCGCCATCCGAGAAACGGTAGGAGTTTACGTTCTGCCCCAGCAGGGTGACTTCCCTGAATCCTTTCACACGCATATCCTGTAATTCATTCAGGATACTTTCCGGTTCACGGCTGCGTTCGCGTCCGCGGGTAAAGGGTACAATGCAATAAGTACAGAATTTATCACATCCGCGCATGATGGAGATATATCCGGAGATGTTGCTTCCATTTAACTTCAAGGGAATCACATCTTTGTAGGTTTCTGTTTTTGATAGTTGGATGTTGATGGCTTTTTCGCCTTTCTCGGCTGCTCCAACTAAATTGGGGAGATCCAGATAAGCATCGGGTCCCACTACCAGGTCGACATTATGGTCGTCGATCAGATCCGATTTTACCCTTTCGGCCATACATCCCAATACACCCACGATGAGAGGATCTTTCCGCTTTCTCTTTAACGCATTGAAATATTCCAGCCGTTGTATCACCCGCTGCTCCGCGTTATCCCTTATTGAACAGGTGTTTACGAAGATCGCATCGGCATCGCGGTCGTTGTCGGTAAGACTGTATCCATCCATCTCCATGATCGAAGCTACCACTTCAGTGTCCGCCACGTTCATTTGACAGCCATAAGTCTCTATGAATAGTTTTTTTTCTTTTACTCCGTTCGGATTCATATGATTA
>JBAYRG010000232.1:0-5284 GCA_041676805.1 Proteiniphilum sp. | reverse complement strand
CCGCGTGAAAACACTTTCCAGGTTCTCTGCATAGGTGAAACTGTACTGTCCGTTCAGCGTCGCCCTGATCATATCTCTTGTATCCCTCAAATAAACCGATGAATTGAGATTAAACGAGTGCAGACTGTTGATCTTGAATGCATAATTGAATCCCAGATTGGCATTCAAACTGCTTTCGGGTTTCAGTGTGAGTGCTGCCAGCGAGTTGTCGGAACCGTTTCCAAACAGTTCGTTGGCGTTGGGCAAGCGTAACGCCTTTTCCATAGATGCCAACAGATATAAATCGGGCGTCAGCGCAAACGAGAAAGTTCCACCATAACCGTTGTGATTGATATCTCTGCGATACTGATCCAACTCATATTCGTTATTCTGCAATTTAGGCTCGTTTGAAACGACGGTCTGGAAATAATGCTTATAGAACAGGTTTGTTCTTAACCTGCCTGAAAACGCGATATTTTCGTAAGTAAGGGCAATGGTACTTTTTTGCAGATCACGGGTGTTCACCAACGCTTGCAGTGCCGCCGGTTGAAATTCGTCTGACACCTTCCTCCGGAAATCATTGAACATATAATTGGCAAAAAAACCGTGGTTTTCATTGATATGATAACTTAAGCTACTCCGCACCATAGCCGCGTAATCCCTGTCAATCGCCGCTGTCTTACGACCTCCGGCTTCCGCTCCGACCTCTCCGGCGTACCGGTAATAGATATATTCACCATCCTTTATGATCGGACCACGCCAGTCGTGCTGGATACCTACCGTATCAATTGTCTGGCGATGCAGGAAGGAATAGCTCGCATCAATTTTGAACGACAATCCATCTATCAAAAAATCCCTCTTACTGTAATCGAGCGTAAAGACATCCGACTTGCGACGGCTGTGGCGGTCACCATAGACCACCTGCATGGTGGCTCCATTTTGGATTTCATTGTAGGCTTGCGACAAGACTGCTCCCAAGAGAAACTGATCTGCCCATTTCACGTCAGTAAAACCAATATTGACTTTTCCTCCGAGAGATTGGTAACCATCATGAAAACGGGTCACCTTCTCCCCATTAGAGTCTATTTTCTGCCAGGTATCCGTGTCAGTAAAGGTGATATCTTTCCCCCATACCCTGTAACTGTTGTCGCTGTAATTATAAAACGTTGAAGCATCAATGGTAAAGCCATTATTCCAGCGGTAGCTCCCTGCGGCATTCCATTGATGGCTGTTAAACGATCCTACGGAATAGGAGGTTGTCAACGATTTTTGCCTGCACTGTTTCAAAATAATATTGATGGCTCCTCCCAATGCGTCTTCGGAGAGATAACCCGGCACAACCCCCTTGTATACTTCTATCCGTTCAATCAAAGCGGATGGAATACTGCTCAGGGAGAAAGAGGGACCATAATTAGACGCCGGTACCCCATCGATAAAAATCTTGATGGAATTTCCCGACAAGCCATTGATATTGTAATTGACCCTCGACCCCATACCTCCATCCTGACGGATACGCACACCTGCCGTACGGTCGAGTATCTCGTTTACCTGTACCGATTGCAACGCTATGGCCTGGGTTTCAATCACATTTACGGCAAATCCTTTCTTTTCCATCGCATTGACCCTATTGCCCGTGACAACCACATCCGACAGCATCACCGGGTTTTCATTCAGGACAACAGCGGGAATTGTATTCGGACCACTCTTCACGTTAACCTGCAAAAGAGCACTTTCATAGTTCAAATGTGAAAAAGAAAATTCATAGTCGCCAACAGGAAGATCCAGGCGATACACCCCCTTCTCGTCCGTCATCACTGCGAGGGAGGCCTCTTTTACGTAGACGACTGCCATCTCAATCGGCTCTCCATTAGATGAACGCACAACACCGGAGACAGGCACATCAGCACCAGTCGCAAAAACAACCAAACTTATTATCCACAAAAAGAAGGAGAAAAACGAGAATTTTATATTCATTGCGACGATATACCTTAAAACAACAGCGCACTCCCATCCTGCAAGAACTGAGACGCGCAACCCACAAAAATATGGCTGTGATAAAAAAAATGGCAAAAAGCCGATTTATTCAAATACAAAGGTATGGGCCTATTTAATGCCGTGCAATAACTATTTTTGAGTATTCATGATACCGATTCGAGGGTTTTAATTACCATTAGTGGGTATTTTTTCATAATATCATCTTTCGGCTTCTATTGTATATGTGAAACTATCAGCCCTGTAGTATCCTATATTATATTCAATCGGGATATTTTCTGTATCATATACAAATCTTTTTCTTATGAGTATTGGATCATTAGATTTTATTTCCAATTTTTCAGCTATAAAGTCACCGGCAAGATCCGCACGTATTTCTTCCTTAGATTTTTTCACAATTATCTTGAAATCTTTCTCTAATATTTCGTATAGAGGTCTGCTAAAGTTCTCCTCGGTGGTTATTGGTACCTTAGGATTGAAATAGGAAATAAAATATACAAATGGAGATTTCATATTCCCCCTGACTCTTTCCAATGTTAAACATCTGGCATTCTCTTTATCGTCTAAACCAAAGAAATTAACAACCTCGACTGCTGGTTTTTTATAGCTCACATGGAGTTCGAAATTCCGTATTTCAATTCCAAGCATTTTCATTTCTTGTGAAAAACTTAACCAATTTTTGATTCCCCCTAATATGCCTTTTCGTATTACTTTGGTCCCGACCCCTCGCTTACGGGAAAGTAAACCCTCAAAAACAAGCTTGTTAATAGCCTGTCTCAATGTATTTCTTGAAATATTAAGTTCTTTAGCTAATTCTACCTCATTTGGCAATAGTTTCCCATTTTTATACTCCTCTTCTTCAATTAATTGCCTGAGAAAAGCTTCAGCTTGTTGATGTAAAGGACCGGTACTTTTTAGTTTCTTACTCATGCTGATCAATTAATTTTAGAGAATAAAGATACAGATTAAATTGCAACTTTCTACGAAATAGATATAAATATTAAAATAATATGTATATATTTGAACATTTATTTAATGTTCATACATATATAAGTCAATACGAAATGGATACTAAAGGAAGAGAATCGAATTATGACAAATTTCCTGCGACAAAGATCAATGGAAATATTGATGTCGGTTGGGAAAAAATAATTGAAAAATTCACGGCTTTACTACAAATCAATAGCTATCTTGCCATAGATCTGTATGTCGGAATACACGAAGAAGAAGTGTATAGTGAACTAAAAAAACTCAATTGTGCATTGACAATAAACACAAGAGACTTGTTCAAGAGTTATGATGAAATCCTCCAGATGACAAAACGATTTGTTACCGACGATGCTCTTTTCGGATATGTAACAGTCTTTGATATAGAAGATTACTTCGATAAATATAAACTTGAACAAGTCAAAGAGGAAATAAAAAACACAAAAGGCAAGGTAGTAGTAATGGGCAGTGGCGCATCTCTTGTTGTTCCTGATAACTCATGTCTAATATACGCCGATATGGCACGCAGGGAACATCAATTACGGATGTATAAAAATAGTGTCAATGCATTAGGCTTAGACAATAAAAAAGATCCTTTTATAAGCCAACACAAAAGACATTATTTCAACGACTGGCTCATTTGTAATAATTATAAAGATAGGCTATTTCACAAAGTTGACTATTGGCTTGATACTCACGTACCATTTGAACCCAAATTAATTGATAAAAAAACATTCCTTAAAGGAATAGAGAGTACTATAAAGAAACCATTCAGGGTAGTTCCCTTTTTTGCTCCTGCCCCATGGGGCGGTCAATGGATGAAAGAGGTTTGTGATTTGGATAGAAGTGAGATAAACTATGGATGGTGCTTCGACTGTGTTCCTGAAGAAAACAGTCTATTATTCGATATAAATGACATATTATTTGAATTACCTTCTATCAATTTAGTATTGTTGAAAAGTAAAGAATTATTAGGAGCTCCTGTTGAATCCCGTTTTGGAAAAGAATTCCCTATCCGTTTCGATCTTCTTGATACGGTAGGCGGAGGATATTTAAGTTTTCAGGTTCATCCAACCACTCAATATATAAGAGAAAATTTTGGAATGCAATACACGCAAGACGAAAGCTATTACATCATAGATGCCAAAGAGGGTGCAACTGTTTATCTTGGACTCCAAAATGATGTAGATAAGGAACAGATGGCAAAGGATCTGAATAAAGCTCAAAGTGGAGAAATTCATTTTGATGCTGAAAAATATTCAAATAGGATAAACGCAAAAAAGCATGATCATTTTTTAATCCCTGGGGGAACTATCCATTGCTCCGGCCCCGAATGTTTGGTATTGGAAGTCAGCTCAACACCCAACCATTTTACATTTAAAATGTGGGATTGGGGACGACTTGGGCTAGATGGCAAACCACGTCCCATAAATATTGAGAGAGGGCTGGATGTTATTGACTGGGAAAGAGATCATGACTATACGATGAAGTATTTGGTAAACGATATCAAAACTATAGCTCAAGGCGATGGGTGGATAGAAGAACGTACGGGACTACATGTCAATGAATTTATTGAAACCAGAAGACATCGCTTTTCTAAAACAGTATTACACGATACCCAAAATAGCGTCAATGTTCTTAATTTAACTGAAGGAGAAGAGATCATAGTTGAAAGTGTGGATGGGACTTTCGATCCTTTTATTGTTCATTATGCGGAAACTTTTATTATTCCAGCATCATTGGGACAATATACAATTCGTCCATACGGGAAGGCTATAGGGAGTGACTGTATTACAATTAAGGCTTATATTCGTTTCAG
The DNA here is from genome assembly GCA_041676805.1 of Proteiniphilum sp. GTDB lineage: Bacteria > Bacteroidota > Bacteroidia > Bacteroidales > Dysgonomonadaceae > Proteiniphilum. The sequence goes on along the minus strand of JBAYRG010000232.1, from coordinate 507 downwards.
AAGTTAAGCGATTGTACTCTTATAATGATAATACACTTACTATTAAATAACTAGGATTAATTAAATTGAGTTCATAAATATCAATTATGCTACAAAAAGATTATTTTTGAATTATTGCTCCTATTTTTTTGTTAAATTTCGTTATATTTAAAAATTATTGCTTGCTAATTTCATTATTGTTTATACATTTGTACATATATAATATGTATGAACATTTATATTTCTGATTTGAAACCGAAAACAAATTAAATATTGAAGCTCTTTATACAAAATACTATAAGCATGAGAGAGGCTGATTTCAATTAAATACAGTTGGTCAACTTTAATTCCATTAACTTAAAAAAAAAGTGATGAAAAATAAGATTTTATTACCTAAACTTTTCTTTATTAAGGATGTCTTAACAGGTCAGGATATTACGAAAAGCAGTCGAAAATTAAAAGACTTGAAAGGAATATTCAAAGACCAAGAAGCATTTGATACTATGGACAAGGAAACCTTAGTATATG